>DQUX01000261.1 GCA_015662065.1 Anaerolineales bacterium
AGCCCCGCGCCGGTGGCGCCGTCGTAGAGGGCCACCTCGGCCGCGTAGCGGCCCGGCGGGATGGACGGTGGCAACGGCAGCACGTACGCCGCGTCGGCCCACTCGCCCGGCATCCAGGCGGAGGTGGGGAAAAAGACCCCGTTCAGCACCGGCTGGTCAGCGGTCGACCAGACGTGGCCCTCTGGACCCCGCAGCGTCACCACTGCCCGGTAGTCGGTCGATGGACCAGCGAGCGCCCGCCATCGCAGGGTCACCGCCAGTGGGTCGGGCCAGGCGGCGGCTTCTGAGATCACCCCGTCTACCAGGGCCAGTTGGCCGCCGAAGAGGGCGAGGAAGGCTCGTTGCTGGTTGCTGGTTGCCGGTTGCTCGTTGCTTGTTGCGTGTTGCGTGATAGTGGCGGAGGCGGCGGTGGCAGTGGTGGCGGGGACGGCGACAGCCTCTACCTGCCGGCGGAGGTGGGCGGCGGTGATGGGAGAGGCGCCGGGCAGATGGACCGTCCACAGGCTGCTCTCATCGGGGACCCGTTCCGCCAGCCACACGGCGAGGGCGGCCTCGTCGGGCAGGTGGGCCACGGAGGCGATCTCCCCAGGGCCGTCGTACCGGTGCAGGAGCGGCGCGTCGGTGTCCAGCAGGATCAGGTCGCCCGGCCCGGCGTGGGCGGCTAGATACCCGGCCTGCTCCAGTGGAGCGGTGTTGGTGTAGACGACGGCGTGGGGGAGGAGGGTGAGGGTGGCGGTATGGGCGACGCGGAGAAGCGGGGAGGCAGGGGGACGCGGGGACGCGGGGATGAGGTAGTCGGCGAGGGTAGCGGTGGCGTCGTTGAGGGGGAGGGTGCGGCCGACGAAGAGGGAGGCAAAGGAGGGGACGTTGACGGCGGCGACGGTGAGACGGTCGGCCTCGGGCAGTCGGTTCAGCCAGCGGGCGGCGGCCCCCATCCCCTCGCCCCAATCCAGCGAGATCAGTCGCGCCCCGACGCTCGGTCCGCCCAGGAGGGGGTTGGCGTAGGTCAGCGGGTGGGCGGTGAAGGGGAGGAGAAGGGCGAGTTGGAGAAGGAGAGGAATCAATGGGGAGGTTAGGCGGCGGGATGGTTGGGGAATTGGGTGATTGGGCGATTGGGTAATTGGGTAATGGGAGAGGGCGGCAGCGAGGGCGAGGGGGGGAAGGGCGGGGAGGAGGTAGCGGTCGTGCTTCTTCGCCCCCAGCGTCATCGTCGCGCCGAAGAGGAGGGCGAAGGCCAGCAGAGCCAGGAGGGCGAAGCGACGGTCGGCGGGGAGGCGGCGGAGGCGGATCAGGACCAGGACCAGCCCCGCTAGGACGACGGGGGAGAGGCGGACGAGAAGGACCGCCGGGTAGAAGGCGGGGCCGGGATTGTAGGTCGTTCGCCCGAGGAAGAAGATCGGCCGCTGGGCCATCTCCACGTGCCGTCCGGCGAAGCTCGTCACCGTTTGCAGGACGCCCACCGGGTTGGCCCACAGGGCGGGGTAGAAGGCGAAGAGGGTGGCGGCGGCGGAGAGGATGAGCAGAGAACCGTAGAGCAGGGAGCGGGAAGGGCGGGGAGCAGAGGGCAGGAGGCGGGAGGCAAGAAGTAGGAGAAACAAGAAGGGGAGAAGGATGAAAGCGGGGAGTTTGGTGAGCAGGGCCAGGCCGGCGAAGAGGCCGGAGAGGACCCACCAAAGAGCCTGGCAGCCGTCCTGCAGCCCGTTAAAGGCGGACAGCAACGCCAGCAGGCCAAAGGTCGCCAAGAGCGCGTCGGTGTGGAGGAGGCCTGAGTGACCTACAGGGAAGGGATCGAAGGCCAGGAGACCCGCAGCCAGCAGGGCCACGCGGCAGTCGAAGGCGCGGGAAGCCAGGATGTAGACCAACAGCAGCCCCAACGTTGTGGTCAACGCGACGGCAACGCGGCCCGGCGTGAGGAAGAAGGCCAGGTGGCGGAACGCCTCCCCGTTCTCCGGGGCCAGCCAGGCCAGGCGGCGGATCCAATCCAGGTGGGCATCGCTCCCGGCGGGGTCCAGCAGTCGCCGCGCCGCCACCCCTGCCGCCCCCAGCCACATTGTCGTCACGCCGGGGTGGCCGGTGGAGGGGACCGATGCCCAGTCGCGGGCGATCAGCGCGTCGTGGAAACGGACGGAACGGTAGACCCAGGCGGGCTCGTCGGGGGTGACGTAGCGGCCCAGGGGGGCCAGACGCACAAGGAATGAGAGAATGATCAATGCACAATGGACAATGAACGATGAACCAACGGGCCAGCTGCCGGTATTCCAACGAGGCCTTTGATCATTGTGGTCATTGGTCCATTGGTCATTGACCATTGAGGCATCACCCGAGATACCCCAGGGCCCGCAGTCGATCCTCCACCTCGGCCGACTCCTCGGCGGAGAGCCCCTCCTCGGCGGCGGCCGCTTCCCGGTCCACGTGTTCGTATACCACTGGCCGATCTGACGAGAGGAGGGAGGTCAGCACCTTGCCGTCCATATCGTCTGGCACCGGCAGGCCCATCAGATGGAGGATGGTGGGGGCCAGGTCCAGGATGCGCGCCCCCTCCACGGCCTGACCGGGCCGCACCCCTGCCCCCCAGGCGATCAGCAGGCCGTGGAGCCGGTGGCAGCCGGAATCCCCCCGGATCTGGCGGGTGACCAGGCGGCTGTCCGTGGCGAAGAGGGGGAAAGCGATGGCCCGGTAGCCGTCGAAGACCACGTGCAGGTCCGGTCCCCGATGGGCGTAGGGGCCGTGGGCCACCTGGTCGCCGGGGATCCCCCGGTCCACCAGCGGCCTTCCCGTCTCCGGGTGACGTAGCTCCCCCAGCACCTCTGCCACCCGTTTCCGGGCCGCCTCGTACTCCGCCCCCGGCTCCACGATCCCGTGGGGCTCCCGCCCCTTCAAGTTTATGTAAACCTGCCCCACGTGACCGATGGAGTAGGCCACCGTGCGCGACCAATCCACGTCGTCGAAGGAGAGGAACTTGCTCACCACCTTGTTGCGGGTGGATTTGGAGATCAGCCACACGTAGTTCTGCAGCCCCACCCGCTCGATGAGGTGCCAGACAGAGGCTGGGGTCAGCCCGGCGCGGAAGAGGGAGCTCCGCAGCCAAGTGAGGGGGTCCCGCTTCAGCCGGAGCAGGCCCGCCTCCAGCAGGAACAGGTTCAGGTTGACCACCCAGTGGAGCGGCCCGAAGCCGTGGTCGCTCATCACAACCACCGTCATATCCCCATCTAGACGTTCCAGCATCTGCCCGATGAAGCCGTCTACCCGCTGGAAGACCTGCCGCATCTTCGGGATGAACCGGGCCGCTGCCTCGGGGTCGTGACGGGGGTGGGTGGGGTCGACGAACTTCCAGAAGGCGTGTTGGAGGACGTCGGTGGCCTGGAAGTGGACCATCAGGAAGTCCCACGGCTGATCCTCCATCAGCCGGAGAGCGTACCGTCCCCGCCGCTCCACCAGGTCCAGCAGATCGGCGATGAAGGTCTCCTCGTTTCCCTTCTTGTACTGAACAGAAGGGGCGACCCGATATGGCCCCAGCTCATCTCGATACGGCTCCAGGAGGCCATCAGGATAGGTGATGCGTCCGGCGTGGGGGGAGAGCATCCCGCTGACCATAAAGCCGTTGACCGGTGTGGGAGGATAGGTGACCGGGACGTTGACCACCCCCACCCGCCGCCCGGCGTCGGAGAGGATCTGCCAGAGGGTACGGGACCGGATCGAGGTGGCGTTGACCATCTCGAACTCCCCGCCGCTGGGTCGGATGAAGTCAAAAACCCCGTGTTTGCCGGGGTTCTTGCCGGTGGCGAAGGTGGGCCAGGCAGGAGAGGTGACCGGTGGGATGGTGGACTCCAGTGGCCCCCAGGCCCCCTCGTCCATCAGGCGGGCCAGGTGAGGAAGGTAGCCCTGTTCAGCCCAGGGCCGGATCAGGTCCAACGTGCCCCCGTCGATGCCGACGACCAGAACGCGGCTCATACCTCCTCCTCAGGCTCGATCACCTCACGGATGGCGTAGATTGGCTTGTTCTGTGCCTCATGGTAAGTGCGGGTGATCACCTCGGCCAGGAGCCCCAGCACGATGAACTGCACCCCCAGCACGATGAGGAGGACGGCCAGCATCAGCCACGGGCTGGTGCCGATGCGGTAGGAGCGGAACCCCTCCGCCCCCCCCAGGAGCCCGTGGGCGATCTTGGCCCCCGCCAGGTACAGCCCGATCGCTCCGCCTGCACCCCCCAGCCCCAGCCCGATCAGGCCGAAGAGCTGCATCGGCCGGGAGGAGAAGCTGAGCAGATAGGTGACGGTGAAGAGATCCAGCAGGACGCGGATGGTGCGGGAGATGCCGTACTTGGAGCGTCCGTAGGTCCGCGGGCGGTCGTTGACCCCCACCTCCGCCACCCGCACCCCCATCCGCCCGGCCAGGGCGGGGATGAATCGGTGCAGCTCTCCATAAAGGTGCACGTTTCTGACCACCTCCGCCCGGTAGGCCTTGAGGGAGCAGCCGTAGTCGTGCAGCCGGACGCCGGTGGTCTGGGAGATGAGCCGGTTGGCGACCATCGAGGGGAGGCGACGGGTGAGGAACGGTTCCTTCCGATTCTGCCGCCACCCGCTGACGATGTCGTAGTCCCCCTCCTCCATCAGCTTTAGAAGCCGGGGGATGTCGGCCGGGTCGTTCTGGCCGTCGGCGTCGATGGTGACCACCACCCGACCCCGGGCGTGGTCGAAGCCGGCGGCGAAGGCGGCGGTCTGGCCGAAGTTGCGCCGGAAGCGGACGATGCGCAGATGGGGATCGCCCGCCTGGAGCCGACGCAGCACCGAAAGGCTCTCGTCGGAACTACCGTCGTCCACCGCCAGGATCTCGTAGGAACGGCCCAACCGGCCCAGCACCGCCGTCAGCTCCGCGTGCAACGCCGGCAGAGAGCCGGCCTCGTTGTAGACCGGCATCACCACGGAAAGGTCGAGGGTAGGGTTGGATTTCTCCATAAGTCAGGCGTCAAACGTAAGATGTCAAACGGCAGGTGGGGGCATTATAACACGGCTCGTCCTCCGGTCAAAGCTCCGTCGGCCCGCGCAGCAGCGCCTCCACCTCCCCCGGATCGGCCCGGGAGGTCAGGTCCAGGCTCAGGGGAGCCACCGACACCACCCGGTCCACTGCCAGCCCGTAGATATCCGAATCCGGCTCCAGCGCCTGGGGGTCCCAACGGACCTCGTAGTCGATCCGAACGGGCCGGGAGAGGTCGTCCCGGCGCGGGGGGATGGCGCGGTAGTAGGTGTAGCGGGAGACGCGGGTGAGCCGCCAGGGGGTCTGGGGGGTGGCGTCGTCGGGCACGTCTACCTTCAGAACATCCACGTCGAAGGGGAGGGAGACTTCCAGCATCCGCCGGGCGAAATGCCGGGCGAAGTGGGTGGCGGTGGAGAAGTCCACCTCGTCTGAGGGGTTCGTGTGGGTCTCCTTCGGCGTCTGCAGGGAGACGGCGAGGGCTGGGATGCCCATCACCGCTCCCTGGAGCGCTGCGCCGACGGTACCGGAGATGGTGACATCGGCCCCCAGGTTCTCCCCGTAGTTGATCCCCACCACCAGCAGGTCGGGCCGGCGGGGGGCCAGCTCCAGCACGGCGTGGAGGACCACCTGAGCGGGAGCGCCGTCCGCGCAGAAAGCCCCCACCGCCCTTTCGGCGACCTCCATCGGATGGGGGCGGACGGTACCGGTGGAACTGGTGTGGAAGCAACGGCTGGCGCCGGACCACTGGTGGCACGGCGCGACGACCAGCAACTCCCCCAGGTCCAGCACCGCCTCCACGGCGGCCCGCAGGCCCGGCGAGTCGATGCCGTCGTCGTTGGTGACCAGGATGAGCGGACGCCCGTCGGCCATGGCGAGGGAATGATAACAGGAAGTGGAGGTTTGGGCAAGCGGGCGCGCCGGAATAGGATTCCGGCGCTACCGGCCCAGAAAATGAGCGCCCTACCCTCACCAGAAGATATCCCCCTTGACCCAGGCCGCAAGTGGAGGTAGAATACGGCCGAGGTGAGGATATGCCGCTGTACGAGTATATCTGTCAGGCGTGCGAGACGCGGTTCGATGCACTGCGGGCGATGGCGGACGCCGACGCGCCCATTGCCTGCCCCAATTGCGGGAGCCAGAGGACCGGCCGGGCGCTCTCTCTCTTCTCCGCTATTGGGAGCGAGGGGGTGATCGCCGGACCGGGCTCCTCTTGCGGATCCTGCACGCCCTCCGGCTCCTGCGCCACCTGCACTGCAAAGCGGTGAGCAGGACCGACGCCGGGGACCAGGCCGCCGCCCGGTAGGGGCGGCGGTTTCTTTATCCCCCTCTCCGCCCCTGCCTGGTCCGGCGTCTGCGCCGAAGCCCCAGGCTCAGCAGCCCCGCCCCTAGCAGCGCCAGGAGAGCGCCGGCCCAGATCATCCCCTGCCCCCTCTCCCCCGACTCCGGCAGCAGACCCGGCACGGTGATGACGGCGGTGACGGTGATCTCCCCGGTCTGGTCGGACCACCCCACCACGGTGTTCTCCACCTGAGTGCCGGGAAGGACGTCGGCCCGCAGCCGGGCGGTGATGGTGAGCGTGGCGGAGTGGCCGACATCCAGTCCCCCCACCCTCGCCGTGACCCGGTTCCCCTCCACGGTCACATCCCCCTGGATGACGGTGGCCTCCTGCACCTCCAGTTGGGGCGGCACCTCGTCCACCAGCGTCACCCCGGTGACGGCCCCTGGACCCAGGTTCTCAATCACGATGGTATAGACAACCGTCCCCCCTGGGGCGACCTGCGTCGGTTGGGCCACCTTGGTCAACCGGAGGGTGGGCTGCTGGGATGG
>DQUX01000221.1 GCA_015662065.1 Anaerolineales bacterium
GGCCTGGGGCCCCTTCTCCAGCATCTGCTGCAGCTCCCTCAGCGCAGCGGCCCGCTCCTGGGGGTCGGAGAGGCTGCTGTAGGCCCGCAGCCGGCCGGCCACTGCCCGCACCCAGCCGACCGCCTCCGGCCCGAAGGCGTTCCCCGCCTCCCGCAGCCAGGTGTCGGCGAAGCGGGCCAGACCGCCGAAGACGGCCCGGTCCTGGTGCTTCTCCGCCTCCAGATCGAGGATTTTAGTCAGTTTTTCAATCGGTGTGGTCATATATGCTCCTCAGGCAGCGACGATAGCAGCGATGCCCAGCGCTCGGGGGCCGAGGTGGGTGCCCACGGTCGGCCCGATCTCGCTGACGAGGATCTGCTGGCCTGGGAAGAGAGCGCCCAGGCGAGCGCGAAACGGCTCGACGTCGGGGGCGGCGGCGTGGATCACCGCCAGCCGCTCCAGGGGGCCCAGGGCGGCGATCATCTCCAGCAGTCGTTGAATGGCCTTGCGGCGGGTGCGGGCCTGGCCCACGAGGACGGCCTCCCCCTGGCGGAATTCGATGAGGGGTTTGATGCGCAGGATCTGGGCGGCGACGGCCCGGGCCCAGGCCACCCGCCCGCTGCGGCGCAGGTGCTCCAGCGTGTCCAGCAGGCCCAGGATCCGGACGCGGGGCTGGATCTCCCGGATGCGGGCGAGGATCTCCCCGGCACCCAGGCCCTCGGCGGCGGCCTCGGCGGCGATGATCACCTGCCAGCCCAGCCCCATCATCAGTTGCCGTGAGTCCACCAGGTGGACCTTCAACTCCGGCACCTCCTGGCTTCCCAGCCGGGCGGCGTTGAGCATCCCGCTGAGGGTAGTGGAGACCAGGATGGCGATGACCTCCTCGGCCTGCCCGACCAGGCTGAGGAAGGCGGCGGCGAACTCGTGGACGGAGGGGACGGCGGTGGTGGGGATCTCCGAGAGCTCGGGGAGCCGCCGGTAGAACTCGGCGCGGGTGATCTGGTCGCCGTCCCGCAGACTGCGCCCGTCCATATGCACGTAGGCCGGCACGACGGTGATGCCCAGCCGACGCGCCAGGTCGGCCGGCACATCGGCCGTGCTGTCGGTCAGGATGCGGACGCGGCTCATCAGAGGGACTCCCGTTCTTCGAACCCCTCATAGGTCACCAGCCCCAGCCCATCGGGGCCGACGTGGTAGGCCAACATGGGCCCGTAGACCAGGATGGGGAAGCCCTTGCCGGGGAACGAGCTCTCCAACCGCTCCCGCAACAGCAGGGTTTCGCTGGTGGGGTAGGAGGTGCTCTGGAGGATCGCCATTTCCTCTATTCGGGTGAACTCCCCGGCGAACTCCGCCAGTTTGTCCAGCCCTTTCTCCCGGCTGCGTACCTTCTCCATCGGGATGATCTCCCCGTCCTCGATAGCCAGGAAGGGCTTGATGCCCAGCATCGTTCCCAGGATGCATTGAGACTTGCTGATGCGCCCGCTTCGCTCCAGGTAGTCGAGCGAGTCGGTGAACATCACCACGTAGATGCGGGAGATCATCCCCCGGATGTGGCGGACGACCTCCCCCAGGCTGTATCCCGCCCGGGCCATCTTCGCCGCCTCGCGGGCCAGGATGCCCAGGCCCAACGAGGTGGACTGGGAATCCATCACCGTGATGTCGCAACGTCCCAGGAAGGCATCGGCGGCGGTGCGGGCGTTGCGGAAGACGGGGCTGAGCCGGGCGGAGGTATGGATGGAGAGAATGCGATCGGTCGTGCGGGTGAGGTGCTGGTACACCCGCCGGAAGTCGGCCGTCGTCGGACCGACGATAGCCGGTCGGCTTCGATCCCGGGCCATGCGGGCCAGCAGCCCCTCATTCCGTGCCCCGTTCTCATCCTGATAGACCTCTCCTTCTATCTGGACGGTGAGGGGGACGACGGTGATATTCAGTTCGTGTGCCAGATCCGGGTCGAGGTGGGCATCGCCGTCGGTGACGACACGTACTTGAGACACGGAACCTCCTTGCAGATTCGAGATTGCAGATTGCAGATCATATCACTCTGCTGAGATGATGTAGAAGTAATGGGGCTGACCGCCTTCGACGACCTCGAACTCCTGGTCGGGGTACCTCTCCTGCAGGCGGGCGGCCAGGCCCTCGGCCTCCTCCTGGGGGACGTCCGCCCCGTAGTAGAGGGCGACGATCTCCATCTCCTCCACGCCCATCCGCTCCAGCAGCGCTTCCACGGCCTCCTCGACGGTATCCCTTCCCACGACCAGTTGCCCGTTGTGGATGCCGATGACTTGTCCCTGGCGGACCGTTACCCCGGTGAGGGTGGCATCGCGGGTGGCGGTGGTTACCTCGCCAGTCTCCACCTCCTGGGCAGCCTGCGCCATCACCTCGGCGTTCTCCTCCAGGTCGGCCTGGTAGTTGAGGGCCAGGAGCGCGGCGACGCCCTGGGGAATGGTACGGGTGGGCACGACGACCACGCGCTTTTCGCTCAGGTCGCGGGCCTGCTCGGCGGCCAGGATGATGTTCTTGTTGTTCGGAAGGACGACGACCCGGTTGTTGGGGACGCTCTCCACGGCCCGGAGGATCTCCTCCGTGCTGGGGTTCATCGTCTGCCCGCCGCGGACGACGGCGGCTGCGCCCAGGCTTGTGAAGACGCGGGCCAGCCCCTCCCCCGCCGCGACGGCGACCACGCCGATCTCGGTGGTGGACATCGGAGGCGGCACCGCTGGCGGCTGCTCCCGGCCCGTGATGAACTCCTGATACTGGGCCTGCATATCCTCCACCACCACGTCCCGAAGCGATCCCAGCTTGACCGCATAGCTGAGGGGGACACCGGGGTCGGGGACGTGGACGTGGACCTTTACGGTGGAGGGATCGCCTACGACCAGGGTGCACTCCCCCATCGCGTCGATGTCCTGCCGGATGGCGGGTACGTCCAGATCCTGGCCGACGATGATGAACTGGACGTCGTAGCCGTACCCCTCCTCGACCGGGGCGGGGGCGGCGATGGAGAGGTCCACCGCGCGGGTCAGCCGCAGGTCCTCCACCACGCTCTCCCCCCGGAGGTAGCGGAGCATTCCCTCCAGGATCACATAGAGGCCCTGCCCTCCAGCGTCCACCACGCCCGCCTCGGCCAGCACGGGGAGCAGGTTGGGCGTGCGGGCGACGGCATCGCGGGCCTGGTGCACCATTCGCTCCAGGACCACGATCAGGTCCTCCGTCTGGACGGCGGCCTGGGCGGCCTCCTCAGCCACCTCCCGGGCCACCGTCAGAATGGTCCCCTCCACCGGGCGGATGACCCCCTTGTAGGCGGTCCGCGCCCCCTCCTGGGCGGCGGCGGCCAGGTCTGCCGCGGTGAAGACCTCCTTGCCGTCCAGCACGCGGGCCATGCCGCGCCATATCTGGGAGAGGATGACGCCGGAGTTGCCCCGGGCCCCCATTAACGCGCCGTGAGCCACCAGGTGGGCTACCTTCCCCACGTTGGTCTCCGGCGACTCGGCCACCTCGTCCCAGGCGGATTGCATCGTCAGCACCATGTTGGTGCCCGTGTCGCCATCCGGCACGGGGAAGACGTTGAGGGTATTGATGGCCTCCTGGTGGTGCCGGAGCCAGGCCAGACCGGCGCGGATCAGCCGTTTGAAGCCCTGCCCATCTACGATAAAACGGGATTCTCTTTGATCAGGCACGCGACTCTCTCACCCCTACTCAAGATCGGACACGCGGAGGCCCTCGACGTGAACGTTCACCTCGGCGACCGGGATGCCGAGAGCTTTCTCCACCGTATACTTGACCACGTTCATCACGCTGCGGGCCACCGAGGCGATGCGGGTGCCGTACTCGACGACCACGTACAGGTCGATGAAGATCTCCCCGTTCCGCACTTCGACCACCACGCCGCGCCTGCTCTCGCGGGAGAGAACGTCGGCGATTCCCGTGGCGAAGTTCTTGGGAACTGTCCCCACGATGCCGTAGGAACGCAAAACCGCCTCGTGGGCCAGGCTGGCGATGGCCACGGGCGAGACCTCGATCTGTCCTTTCGGTTGGGTCTGCTCTTTCATTAACCACTCCTGATGGGCCCCATTTGCGCAAAAAGCGCTCATGTGGTATCATATCACCCGCTGCCACTGAGTGAGATTGAGGGGGAAAAGGAAGATGGCGAAGTGTGAGATATGTGGCAAAGGGCCTCAGTTTGGGCACAATGTAAGCCATTCCAAGCGGGCGACCAACCGCCGGTTCAATCCCAACATCCAGCGGGTGCGGGTGATGGTGGATGGGAGGATGCGTCGGATGCGTCTTTGTACCCGCTGTCTGCGCACCTTGAGCAAGACCGGGTGACCCCGGCGGTCTTTACCTGGTGCTCTATACCGCGCCGGCCCCAGAGAGGGCCGGTGCTTTGTTAAGGGCTGCCTGCCTCTGCGACGGACCGAATGGCTTGGACCGCCGGGGCGACTCCCTCCGCCGCCTCGAAGATCGCGGCTCCCGCTACCAACACCCGCGCCCCCGCCCTCACGACCTGGGCGGCGGTCTGGGGCCCGATCCCCCCATCCACCTCCAGCTCGGCGAGGCTTCCCGCCTCGTCCAGCATGTGGCGCACCTCGGCGATCTTGGGCAGCATGGTGGGGATGAACGGCTGCCCCCCGAAGCCCGGGTTGACCGTCATCACCAGCACCAGGTCCAGGTCCCCCAGCACCTGGCTGATCGCCACGGGGGGCGTGGCCGGGTTGAGGGCCACCCCTGCCCGCACCCCCAGGCTGTGCAGGCTCTGCAGGACCCGGTGTAGGTGCCGACAGGCCTCCACCTGCACCGTGAGGATGTCTGCTCCGGCCTCGGCGAACTGCTCCAGGTGCCGCTCGGGCTCCACGATCATCAGGTGAACGTCCAGCGGGAGGCGGGTGACGCGGCGGAGCGCCGCTACCACCGGCGGCCCGACGGTGATGTTGGGCACGTACCGGCCGTCCATCACATCCACGTGGATGTAGTCAGCGCCGGCGGCCTCCGCCTCCGCCACCGCGTCGGCCAGGCGGGCGTAGTCGGCGGACAGTATGGAAGGTGCGATTCTGACAGTCGGCGGGCTCATCAGAGGGGCATGATACAACGGAACGGGTAGAAAATCAAGGGGGAATGCCGGTTTGGAGTTGATTCATTCATGGTATAATCTCTA
>DQUX01000226.1 GCA_015662065.1 Anaerolineales bacterium
CCGAAGCGCTGGCGGCGGCCCTGGCGGAGGATGCGGCGGACCTGGCCCGGGGGTGTCTCCGGGAGCGGGGGGAGCCGACCCCCTGGATGGTGCTCCATGCCGCCATCTACGCTGGCCTGGCCACGTCGGGGCGACCCTCTGGGATCGCTCGCTCCCCTGGGGTCGCCTTCGCCGCCGACGCCGTCCGTCAGGGGCTGGAGGGGCTGGAGTTGGAGCCGGTGGGCGAGGCGGCGGACCTGCGCTGGCTCCCCGCCCTGGACGCCGAACCCGCCGAGCCCCTGGCCGACCGGGTGGAGGAGACCGTCCGGCAGGCCCTCCGATCCAGCCCGGCCCGGGAGACGGACGGGCTAGTTCTAGCCGTCTACGCCGCATTGGACGGCCCCCTCACGCCCGCCCCCTCCCTGGTTCTCCTCTGCCTGGATTCCTACGGCGTGGTGGAGGAGGGGCGGTGGCGGCTGCGAGAGGAGGACGACCCGGACCGACGGGGGAGGGAGTTGAAGAGCCTGCGCAAGGAACTGCAGGCACTGGGGGACCGGTTGGGGTTTCGGGTGGGACGAGGGCGGGGATGGGACGTCCGCTGGCGGGAGGGGAGACGGGATGTCTACCTCTTCGCCCTCTCCCCCACGGCGACGCTGGGCCGCTATCTGCTCTGGGGCCCGCCGGTTCCCGCGGGGGCCCGCCCCTGTCTGGTCTTCCCCGGCGGGCGGGCGGAGCTGCTGGTCCACAAACTTCGCCGCGATCCCCGGTTGGCCCGCGTTGTCGAGAAGAAGGGGTGGCAGTTCATCAAGTTCCGCCATCTGCGCCGCCTCATCGCGGAGGGATTGGACCGGCGACTCTTCGAGGCGGTGCTGGGGCTTGATCCCATCGTCGAGCGAGAGGGGGTGCAGATCCCCCTCATTTTGGGAGGCAAAGAGTAGGACAGGCCGGTAGCCCATCCAGGAGATGAAAGATGAAACGAGCCATCGGCTCCCTCGCGCTGATTCTGGCCCTGCTCCTGGCGGTGACCTCGCTGGTCGTCAGCGGGTTCACCCTGTACGGGCTGTTGCGGGCCCGGCGGGCCGGGCTGACGGCGGTGACGGAGGCCCGGGAGGCCCTCTCCAGCCTGAGCGACCAGGTGATCGAGACCTCCATCCCCTTCCACCACGCCCTCCCCATCCAGGCCCACGTGCCGCTGGAACAGGAGTTCATCATCCCCATCCAGACTACGGTTCCCTTCTCCGCTGTGGTACAGGTGCCGATACAGATCCCGGTGCTGGGCACGTACGAGATGTCTGTGCCGATCAACGCCGAGATCCCACTGGACATGCAGGTGGTCGTCCCCGTCAGCCAGACGGTGAGCGTGGAGACGGTGGTGGCGGTGGATACGGAGGTCCCGGTGCGGCTGGAGGTCGGTCAACTGGGGCTGGAGGAGCTGTTGGAGCAGATCGACGCGGCGCTGGCAGAGATGGAGCGGGGGCTGCGGTGGCCGATGACGCCTGGGAAGCCGTGACCACAGCGCTGACCGATCCGGAGCGGCTCCTGGCCCACTTCACCCTGGCGGCGGACCTGACGACGCTGCGGGGGGAATGTCGGTTCGCCCGCTCGGAGCGAGCTCTCGTCGCCCGATACGACGGGCTCCCCTTCGCCGCGCTGGCCTTCTGGGGAGAGGACCCGGGGGAACTGGCGGGCCTGGCAACCCGGTTGGTCGACCCCGGTGAGGTTTTCTACCTCCTGCTGAACGAGCAGCAGATGCGGCCGGCGGAGCGGGCCTTCGCCGTGGAGCAGGTCCGGCCGGAGTGGCAGATGCTCTTTATGGGAGACCCGGCGGAGCTGGACCCCGGCGATGCGACGGAGTTGGGACCGGAGCACCTGGAGGGGATGCGGGACCTGGCGGCGGAGGCGGGGTTGATGGCCTTGGAGGTGGATCCCTTCCGGCATGGGCCGGCCTTTGGGGTGTGGGCGGAAGGGACGGCTCGTGAGTCGCCCCTGTTGGTGGCGATGGGGGCCACCCATCTGGCGGTCCCCGGCGGCGCTGAGATCGGCAACGTGGCTACCCGCACCACCCATCGCCGTCGGGGGCTGGCGCGGCAGGTGGTGGCGGCGCTGGTGCGGGCGCACGCGGCGCAGGGCCGGCGGGTCTTCCTGATGGTGTTTCAGACCAACCGCGCAGCGGTGCTTTTGTATGAAAGCCTGGGTTTTGTGCGGCTGCGGCCGATGTTCCTGATGCGCTGTCGGCTGAGGGCCAAAGGGCGTTTCCTGGAAACCTGGGAGAGGCTGAGAACCTGATGGTGACACTCGTCACTTTTCAATCGGCCCGGAAAGGGGTATATTATGGAGCGTCTCTTCCGGAGCGGCATAGGCTCTCGAAAACCTGGCGGAGGGTAGATATGGCGAAGGGAATGGTGCTCATCAACGAGGACCGCTGCAAAGGGTGTGGCCTGTGCGTTTCGGTCTGCCCCGTGCACATCCTCCGGTTGGCGGATGGGCGATTCAACGCCAAAGGGTATCGGCCCGTTGAGGTGACGGACCCGGAGGCGTGCACCGGCTGTGCGATGTGCGCGACCATCTGCCCCGACGTGGTCTTTACCGTATACCGACAACGGCGGAAGCCCAAGCAGGCGGCCGCTACAGCATAGGAGGGATGAGGATGGCGAAGGAACTGTGGGAAGGAAACGCGGCGATCGCTGAAGCGGCCATCCGGGCTGGCGTGGAAGCCTTCTTTGGCTACCCCATCACCCCCCAGACCGAAGTGCTGGAGCACTTCTCCAAGCGGCTTCCGGAGCTGGGTCGGGTCTTCCTCCAGGCAGAAAGCGAGGTCGCCTCCATCAACATGGTCTACGGCGCGGCCTGCGCCGGGGCGCGGGTGATGACCTCCTCCTCCAGCCCCGGCGTCAGTCTGATGCAGGAGGGGTTCTCCTACATCGCCTGCTCCGAGGTGCCGGCGGTGGTGACGAACATTATGCGCGGTGGGCCGGGCCTGGGCAACGTCCAGCCAGCGCAAGGGGACTACTTCCAGGCGGTGAAGTCGGCCGGCCACGGCGATTTCCACATGATCGTCCTGGCCCCGGCCAACGTCCAGGAGGCGATCGATCTGATGGTGCTGGCCTTCGACCTGGCGGAGAAGTACCGCACCATCGTGATGTTCGTCGCCGATGGCTCCATCGGCCAGATGATGGAGCCGGCGGAGATGCCGCCGATGCGGCCGGTCCGGCCGCCCGAGGAGCGCCCCGATTGGGCGCTGACCGGCGCCCAGGGCCGGAAGCCCAACATCATCACCTCCCTCTACCTGGGTGCCGAGAATATGGAGCGGGTCAACCTGCGGTTGCAGGCCAAGCTCAAGGAGATCGCCGCCAACGAGGTGCGCTGGAAGGAGTACAGCACCGAGGACGCCGACCTGCTGCTGGTGGCCTTCGGCACCGTGGGCCGGGTCTGCCAGACGGTGGTGCGAGAGGCACGGGAGAAGGGGTTGAAGGTGGGCCTCCTGCGCCCCATCACTCTGTGGCCCTTCCCCAGCGGTCGCATCGCCGAGCTGGCCGAGCAGGTGCGCGGGGTGCTGGTCGTGGAGATGAACGCCGGGCAGATGGTGGAGGACGTGCGGCTGGCGGTCGAGGGCCGTCGCCCGGTGCGGTTCTATGGCCGGATGGGCGGGCCGATCCCCCTGCCCGATGAGATTCTGCCCGAGATGGAGAAGCTAGACGCGGAGTGCCGATAGGGGTTTCAGGTTCCAGGCTCCAGGTTTCAGAGCCAACCTGAAACCTGAAACCATCTCAGGAGGAGTGAAATGGCGACCGTTGAGATCCCGGCCGATATGGAACTGGTCTACAAGTACCCGGAGAGCCTGACCGAGGCCCATACCCACTACTGCCCTGGCTGCACCCACGGCGTCATCCACCGGCTCATCGCCGAGGTACTGGACGAGCTGGGGGTGCGGGAACGGACCATCGGCATCGCCCCGGTGGGGTGCTCGGTATTGGCTTACTATTACTTCAACATGGACTTCGCCGAGGCGGCCCACGGACGCGCCCCGGCGATGGCCACCGGCCTGAAGCGCGTCAGTCCCGACAAGGTGGTCTTCACCTATCAGGGGGATGGCGACCTGGCGGCCATCGGCACCGCCGAGATCATCCACGCCGTCAACCGGGGGGAGTTGTTCACCACCATCTTCGTCAACAACGCCATCTATGGGATGACCGGCGGACAGATGGCGCCGACCACGCTGCCCGGACAGGTGACCACCTCCTCGCCCTACGGGCGGGATGTGGAGACGGCGGGGTTCCCCATCCATATGGCGGAGCTGGTCGGGCAGCTCCCCGGCGCGGCCTACGTCACCCGGCAGGCGGTGCTCGATGTGCCCGGCATCCGGCGCACCAAGAAAGCCATCAAGCTGGCCTTCCAGACCCAGTTGGCTGGGCTGGGCTTCTCGATGGTGGAAGTTCTCTCCACCTGCGGCACCAACTGGCATATGGGGCCGCTGGAGGCGCTGGAGTGGGCCAAGGAGCATATGGTAGAGTACTTCCCGCTGGGGGATACGAAGATGACCGACAGGGTGCGTGCGCTCAAGGAGGGGAAGTGATGCAAGAGGAAATCATCATCTCCGGCTTCGGCGGTCAAGGAGCGCTCTTCGCCGGGCAGCTCCTGGCTTACGCCGCCATGGAGCAGGGCTTCCACGTGACGTGGATCCCCTCCTATGGCCCCGAGATGCGGGGCGGGAAAGCTCGCTGTACCGTCGTCGTCTCCGATGAGGAGATCGGCTCGCCGCTGGTGCGGCGGCCCAGCGCCGCCATCGTCCTCAACATCCCCTCGATGGAGGCCTTCGAGCCAGCGGTCAAGCCCGGGGGGATGCTGGTGGTCAACAGCTCGTTGGTCCCCCAACAGAGTGAGCGGGACGACATCCGCGTGGTCTATGTGCCCGCCAGCGACCTGGCGACCGAGCTGGGCAACGTCCGCCTGGCCAACGTCATCTGTCTCGGAGCGCTGGTGAAGGCTACCGGCGTGGTCCCGCTGGCAGCGGTGGAGCAAGCGCTGGATAATCACCTCCCGGAGCGGCATAGGAAACTGCTGGGGTTGAACAAGGAGGCATTGCAGAAGGGGGCCGAGCTGGCGGGCGATGGCTAGCCGTCTCCTCCCCGCCCCGCCGCAGGAGAGCGGTCTCGCCGGAAGAGGATTGCGGGCGATGGACGTGCCGAGCATCCAGCGATCCGAAGGTGAATACCTCGACAATGTCACGTTATGCTCTGAGGGGGTCTGTGACCCCCGACTTTGGCTGAGAATGGTAGCTTTCGGCCGGAGACGCGGGTCATAGACCCGCTGGGAGCCTTCGGAGGGGCGCAGGCGATGAACGTGCCGGACATCCAGCGATCCGAAGAGGCCTGCCTACGCGGCCCGGAGGCAGAGCGTTTACCTTCAGCAGGCAGGGTCCGGCGGTTCAGTGTGATCCTGCTTGGGCTTGCCGTGGCTGGGATGATCTGTTTGGTCTCCGGGCTGACGCTGGCGCGGGGGACGTGGTGGTACTCCATCGGCACCGACCAGGCGCTGGATCAAGCAGTTCGAGCGCGGGTCGAGGTGATCCAGGCTGAGGTGGAGGCAGTGGGTGGAGCACCGGAGGCGGTGGCCTGGCTGGATGCGGCTCTGGATCCTGGTGCCGATCCGACGACGGTTCGGATCTATCTTCTGTCCGCGATGCAGGCGCTGGAAGCCACCGGTGATCCCGGCCTGGCTGAGGTGGCGGGAGAGTTGCGGGCGATTGTGAACACCATCCGACAGACTTCCATCGAGGGAACGGCTACGCACCCCCCTCTGCCCACGGTCGAGTGGCCCTAGGGGAGTCGTGAGGGGCTTGCTTCCGCAGTAGGAGGGGGAAAGGCAGGGCAGGATGTACAAGCGGATCGTCGTGCTGCTGGATGGATCGGAGCTGGCGGAGCAGGTTCTGCCCCACGTGGCGGAGATCATCCGGGGGCGGGATAGCGAGGTCCATCTGCTCTCCGTCGCTCCGGTGGTGGTGCCCGCGGTGGCTACCGTGGTGGACGTCTACCCCGTCTATGTGACGGCGGATTTCCTGGCTGTGGAAGCGGCGGAGCGGGAACGGATCGAGCAGGAGCTACAGGCGTACCTGGAGGAGGTGGCCAAACGGCTGCGGCCTATGGCCTCAGGGGTGCAGACCGTGGTTCGCTTCGGGCAGCCGGCGGAGGAGATCCTTCGCTACGCCAAGGAGGTCGGGGCGGACCTGATCGCTATGTGCACTCACGGCCGATCCGGGATCAGCCGCTGGGTCTACGGCAGCGTGGCCGACAAGGTGCTGCGCGGGGCCCACTGCCCGGTGCTCCTGGTGCGGGTCCGGCCGCCGAAGTAGGGATTCAGGTTTCAGGGCAAAGATGAACGCCCACGGTCTCTCCGGTGTGAGCCGATGGACGTATGGCAGCATGGCGGACCGGGGGCTGCGGGGGGCCGGCCGCCCCGTGCTCCTGGTGTGGGCCCGGCCGCCAGGATGAAGAGGTGTCTAATGAACATTGGTATCCCTAAAGAGCGACGCGAGTTGGAGAGGCGAGTGGGGCTGACCCCATATGGGGTCCGGTTGCTCACCAGCGCGGGACATGTCTGCTATGTCGAGCGGGGGGCCGGCGAGGGGGCCGGGTTCTCCGACTATGACTATGAACGGGCCGGCGGGCGGATCGTCTACTCCTCCGAGGAGGCCTACCTCCGCGCCGACCTCATCCTCAAGGCGGTGCGGCCGACCAAAGAGGAGATGGAGTGGCTGCACGAGGGGCAGATCCTATGCGGCTTCCTCCACCTGGCCGCCGCCCGCCGGGAGACGGTGCAGGCCCTCCTGGAGAAGAGGGTCACGGCCATCGCCTATGAGACCATCCAGGAGGAAGATGGGAGCCTGCCGGTCTTGAAGACGATGAGCGAAGTGGCGGGCCGTATGGCCCCCCAGTTGGCAGCCACCTTTCTCCAGAGCAACTGGGGGGGGCGGGGGGTGCTCCTGAGCGGCGTGCCGGGCATCCCGGCGGCCCGGGTCGCCATCCTGGGGGCGGGGGTGCTGGGCACCAACGCTGCCCGCACCTTCCACGGCCTGGGGGCCGACGTGTTCGTCCTCGACCGCAGCCTGGAGAAACTGCGCTATATAGACGACCAGTTCCAGGGCTGCATCACCACGATGGTCGCCTACCCCTTCAACATCGCCCGCGTGGCCCGCTTCGTCGAGGTGCTCGTCGGCGCGGTCCTGGTGCCAGGCGCCCGCGCTCCCATCGTGGTCACCCGGGAGATGGTCCGCTCCATGAAGAAGGGGGCAGTCATCATAGACTTCAGCATCGACCAGGGAGGGTGTGTGGAGACCAGCCGTCCCACCACGCTGCGGGACCCGGTCTTCGTTGAAGAGGGGGTGGTACACTTCTGTGTCCCCAATGCCCCTGGGGTCCTCCCCCGCACGTCGACCCACGCTTTCAACAACGCCGCCTGGCCCTATATCCGCCGCATCTCGGAGGTCGGCCTGGACCAGGCTGTCGAGGAGATGCCCGGTCTGGCGCGAGGGGTCGCCACCCGGGACGGCAAGGTCGTAAACGAGGCACTGGCCGCGGCATACAACGCCGGCGTGCAGGAGTGAGATATGTCAAGTGGTTGGAGCAGGATCTACGAAGGCAAAGTGACGACCGCCGAGGAGGCGGTCAGGGTGATCGAGTCTGGCGACCGCATCTTTCTGACGGGCAACTGCAGCGTACCTAAAGTGCTGATGAAAGCATTGGTCGGGCGGGCCCACGAGTTGGAGGGGTTGGAGATCTGCCATGCCCTCACCGTCGGTTCCAGTGACTACGTGGCGCCGGGGATGGAGGGGCACATCCGGGCCAACTCTCTCTTCATCGGCCCCAATGTGCGCAAGGCGGTCCAGGAAGGACGGGCCGACTTCACCCCGGTCCTCCTCTCTGAGTTCCCCCTCCTCTTCAGCAAGGGAATCCTGCCGCTGGACGTGGCCTTCGTCCACCTCTCCCCGCCCGACGAACACGGGTTCTGTTCCTACGGCATCGAGACCGGGCTGACCAAGAGCCCGGCCGAATCGGCCAAGATCATCATCGCCGAGATCAACCCCAATATGCCTCGCTGCCTGGGGGATAGCTTTATACACGTCAGTGGGCTGGACTACGTCGTGCCGGTGGACTATCCTTTGATGGAGCTGCCGATGGCGGAGGGAGGGCCCACTGAGCTGCACACCCGCATCGCCGAGTACATCGCCGAGCTGATCCCGGATGGGGCGACGATGCAGATGGGCATCGGCGCTATCCCCGACGCGGTGCTCCAGTTCCTCTACCACAAGAAGGACCTGGGGATCCACACCGAGTTGTTTTCCGATAGCGTCATTGACCTGGTGGAGGCGGGGGTGGTGACCAACACCCGCAAGACCCTGCATCCGGGCAAGATCATCGCCGGCTTTATGCTGGGGACGAAACGGCTCTACGAGTGGGCGCACGACAACCCGATCATCGAACTGCGACGCACCGAGTATATCAACGATCCCTTTATCATCGCTCAGAACTACCGGCAGGTGGCCATCAACTCCGCCATCGAGGTGGACCTGACCGGGCAGGTCTGTGCCGACTCCATCGGCCCTAAGCTCTACAGCGGGGTGGGGGGGCAGCTCGATTTCATCTACGGGGCCTCCAGGTCCGAGGGCGGCGTGCCCATCATCGCCCTGCCCAGCACGGCGAGGGGGGAGGAGCTCAGCCGCATCGTGCCGATGCTCAAGCCCGGCGCGGGGGTGGTCACCACCCGCAACCACGTCCACTACGTGGTGACGGAGTACGGGGTGGCGGACCTGTATGGGAGGACGATCCGGGAGCGGGCCCAGGCGCTCATTCGCATCGCCCATCCCAAGTTCCGGGACGAGCTGGCCCGGGCGGCGAAGGAGCTGCATTACATCTAACCGCGTCGTAGACGCTTCGAAATCGGATTGAAGGAATACCCAGGGCGGGAGGAGAGGGGAGTGTGACGCGAAAGCAGTGGTTGGTGATCGTCCTC
>DQUX01000232.1 GCA_015662065.1 Anaerolineales bacterium
AGGATCACCATATAATGGCGCGGCGGGGCTGCCGGGTGAAAAGGGCCTATGGCCCGGGGGCGAGGAGGCCGATCGCGGGGGAGGAGGTCGTGAAGACGAAAGTAGTGGAGCTCACCGAGGAAAGCTTGGTCCAGGCCCCGGAGTGGGAAATCCATCCCTATAGCTGCAAATACTGCATCTACTGGGAACATCCTGAGCTTTGCATCGACCCGGCTACCGAGGTCAAGGAGGAGAGGCTTGCCCTAAAGCGGGCCTGGCTGAGGAGGGTGAGGGGGGAATGGGGTAGCTGTGGTAGGTTGCTGTTTGTGGGAGATAAGGCGGTTGGTTACGTCCAATACGCTCCGGTCCGCTTCCTCCCCGGCGCGGATGGCTACCCAGCTGGGCCGGTGAGCGAGGACGCGGTCCTCCTCGCCTGCCTGTTCGTCCCCAATCCCCGCCACCGACGACGGGGGCTGGGAAGCGCTCTCTTAGCCGCGGTGCTCCAGGATTTGACGGGGCGGGGGAGCAAAGCGATAGAGACGTTCGCCCGTCGGGGAAGCCTGGAGAACCCATCCGGCCCGGCCGAGTTCTATCTCAAACACGGCTTCCGCGTACTGCGAGATGACCCAGAATTCCCCCTCCTGCGCTTGGACTTGTGAGGGAGATCGGCCTAGGGCGAATCGACCTGGCAAAGTGGCGCTACGATGAGCATGCCCCGTCTCGCCTGCCGGGAGGAGCCGGGAGGCCTTCCTTGGTCCCATCCCGCGAACGTATCGGCATTCCAACGGTTCCTGGGCTACCTGGACGGGGAGCGGGCTACTTTCCCGGGGTCGGGGAAGTCCGGGCTGCGTGAAGGTAGCGCGGGGCCGGGGATCGATATATGAGCTATACTCCCCTCGGGAGGTGATCTCCATGCGGATCTTTTCCGTCAAGGACCCCCAGGAGGCGGCAAGGACCTATCCCTGTGCCACCGAGTCCCCGCGGCCGTTCTGGGCGGATGGCCTCGAGTTATCCCGGAGCTGGTTCGCGGAGAACCTAGGAGCGCACGTGGAAGGAGTTCACGTGGAGGAAGAAGGGGAAGTGATCGGGCACATCTACTGGGCCCCCTCGGAGCGGGCCCTGGTTCCCTATCGTACCGAGCCAGGGGTGGCCTGGCTCTACTGCGAGTGGATCAAACGGCCCTATCGGGGGCGCGGCTACATGCGGGCGCTCTTTTCGGCCTTCGTCGAGTACCTGAAGGGGGAAGGCTACAAGGGGGTGCTCGTGGGGGCCACCGATTACCAGGGCTACCTGCACCACTCGCACTTCGCCAAGCGCGGCTTCGAGGTGATCCGGGAAAGCGATGGCGGGAAGCTCATGTATCTTCCGCTCACGCGGAAATCGGTGGAGGTGGAACCCCTCGCCCAGCACATCCCCGTGGAGGGCAAGGCCCCGGTGGAGCTCCTCATCGTGGGATCCCATTTTTGCCCGGTGGGGGCGGCCACGGTGCTTTATCTGCGCAAGGTGGTGGCCGAGTTCGGCGATCGGGTGTCCATGGTGGAGGTACCGGCGGGGCCGGAGACCCTGGCCCGCTACGGGGTGGCCGACGGGATCTTCGTGAACGGCGAGGAAAAGCTCTTCGGCCCGGTCACCGAGGCCCAGGTCCGCGCTGTGATCGAAGAGGAGCTCTCCCACTAGCTGGCCGCAGCGG
>DQUX01000339.1 GCA_015662065.1 Anaerolineales bacterium
CCACGACCTGGATTCCATTCAGTTGATCCGGATGGTCAAGGAGATGCGGGACGAGGGCCGGTTCCAGTGCGGGGATGGGATCAAGGGGGTGGTGCCCCGGTTCCTCATCGGCGCGGCAATCAACCCCTTCGCCGACCCCTTCGAGTTCCGTCCCTACCGGTTGGCGAAGAAGGCCGCTGCGGGGGTGGACTTCATCCAAACCCAGATCGTACTCGATATGGACCGCTTCCGCGAGTTTATGAAGCGGGTGGTCGATATGGGGCTCCACGAGAAGGTGTACATCCTGGCCGGGATCGGCCCCCTCAAGTCCGCTGGTGCGGCTCGATATATGCGGGATAGGGTGCCGGGGATGAGGGTGGCGGACGTGTACATAGAGCGGATGCAGGTGGCCGTGAAGGGTATCCCCAAGGAGGAAAAGAAGGCCCGCCGGGAGGCCTGGCGGCAGGAGGGCATCCGCATCGCTATCGAGCAGGTCCAGGAGATCAAGGAGATAGAGGGGGTGGCCGGGGTGCATATCATGGCCATCGAGTGGGAGGAGGCGGTGAAGCCCATCGTCGAGGGGGCCGGCCTCCTGCCCCGACCGCAGGTCTAGGAGTTCAGAGCGCGGCGTTCGAGGTTGGGCTTCGAACTTCGAACGTAGAACTGATGGGAGATGGTGATGGCGATAAGAGAGCGCGTAGCGACGGCAACCCTGGCGGAGATCGTCGAGCGACATACCGACTCGAACCCCTTTCTCTGCTACCAGTGCGTGAAGTGCTCCAGCGGCTGCCCGGTGGCGGAGCATATGGACCTCCTGCCCAACCAGGTGATGCGGGCGATCCAATTCAACGACGAGCGGGTCTTGGAGGTCAACACGCCCTGGATCTGCGCTGCCTGCGTGACCTGCACGACCCGTTGTCCTCAGGGGATAGATGTGGCCGGAGTGATGGACACCCTCCGGATCGAGGCGCGCCGGCGCGGGATCAAACCCCCGGTCCGGGAGGTGGAGCTGTTCACCCAGGTCTTTCTGCGCATCGTCGGCGCGCTGGGCCGTCTCTACGAGGCGGGATTGATGGCGGCGATGAATGTGCTGACGATGCAGCCCCTCAAGGACATGGATATGGGGGTGCCGATGATCCTCAAGGGCAAGATACGGCTTCTGCCCGAGTTCGTCCGCCCTCCCCGGCGCGTTCGACGGGTGGAGGCGAGGGGGAACGCTATCGCCTACTACCCGGGCTGTTCCCTGGAATCCACTGCCACCGAGTACGACCACACCTTCCGCGCCGTCTGCGAGGCGTTGGACCTGGAGTTGATCGAACCGCCGGGTTGGATCTGTTGCGGCTCCACCCCCGCTCACACCACCGATCCGGTGCTGGCGGGCTACTACGCGGTCCTCAATCTCTCCCTTATCGAGCGGATGGGGCTGAAGCAGGTGGTCGCTCCATGCCTGGGCTGCTACCAGCGGTTCCGGGCCGGCGCCCACGAGATGGCCCACGACCCCCAGTTGGCGGCGCGGGTGGCGGAGAGGATCGGCTACGGGTATCGGGGCACGGTTGAGGCGCTGCACGCCGTCGATGCCTTGCTGGAGCGGGTGGGGCTGGACGGTATCCGTGCCCGGGTGGAGAAGCCGTTGGAAGGGCTGCGGGTGGCTTCCTATTACGGCTGCGCTACCACCCGTCCGCCCAAGTACACTGGCGTGGAAAGCCCGGAGAACCCCACCTGCATGGACGAGATCGTGGCCGCGCTGGGGGCGGAGCCCGTCGACTGGTCGGCCAAGACCGACTGTTGCGGATCCAGCCTCGGCATCACCAAGACGGAGGTGGCGCTGGAGTTGTCGGCCGGGATCCTCAAGAACGCAAGGGCCTATGGGGCCGACCTCATCGTCACGGCCTGCCCGCTGTGCCAGGTCAACGTCGCGGATCGGCAGAA
>DQUX01000216.1 GCA_015662065.1 Anaerolineales bacterium
GAAATGAGTGATTTCCCTGTTTTATCTCCTCTGGACCGTCGTCAATGTTGCTGAGATCGAGCCCTCTGTTTGGAGGCGGGAGACCCCGACTACAACGGAATTGTTTTACCTGGCTCAAATCGCGGATGTCCGAAGCGATGGGCATATGCGGTTCAAGGAGTATCTGGTATCGGAACTCGGAATTTGAGCCTCTCGGCGTTGTGATTAGGAGGGATCATGTCCCCCCGTGATTCCCTGACTCAGGAACTGCGAGAGCAGGCCCGTCAGTTGTTGGAGGATGGGCGGGTGGATTGCGTCATCGGCTACGAGGCCGGCCCGCGAGGGGGTGCTCGGCCGGCCTTCATCTACAACCCCGCTGAGGCCGACCGGCTGATCTGGGGGCCCGACTGCGTTCACAACCTGACCACCTACCTCCACGACAAGAAAAAGCCCCGCAAGCGGGGGAAGGAGCCCCCCCGTGTCGCGGTCGTCGTCAAGCCGTGCGATAGCCGCACCCTCAACGTCCTCCTGGCCGAGCGGCAGATCGAGCGGGAGCGGGTCTACCTCATCGGCGTGGCCTGCGAGGGGGTGGTGGATAAAGACGGCCGGCCAGCCGCTAAGTGCGGCCGCTGCACCGACCGCACCCCGGTGGTCTACGACGTCCTGCTGGGGGAGCCGCCGGAGGCTATACCGGCCGAGGACGACTGGGCCGATCTGGCCTGCGTCGAGGATATGGCCCCCGCCGAGCGGTTGGCCTTCTGGCTGCGGGAGTTCGACCGGTGTATCCGCTGCTACGCCTGTCGCCAGGTCTGCCCCGGCTGCTACTGCACCACCTGTATGTTCGAGCGGGACGACGGCCTGTGGGTGGACATCGGCCTGGAGCTGCCAGGCAAGCATATCTTCCACCTGGGCCGGGCGCTCCACCTGGCCGGCCGCTGCGTGGAGTGCGACGAATGTGAGCGGGTCTGCCCGATGGGGCTGCCCCTCAGTCTCCTCAACCGGTGCCTGGTCCGCGAGATGGAGGCCCTCTACGGCCACCGGGCCGGGCGGGAGGAAACCCTCACCCCGCTCCTCTTCGAGCTGGATGAGAAGGGGTCGCCGATTTGAACTGCTCTGAGAGAATCTGCGTGAATCTGCGTCCAAAGAAGACCGGGAGCGTGGAGAGATGAGGTTTACAACCCCGGACGGACTGCGGGCCTGGCTGGACCGGCTGGCCCAGGAGATCGATCTGATCGCCCCCACCGATGTGGACGGCCACGCGCTCTACCGCCCCGTCTCCTCCAGCGACGAAGTCCTCCTGGACTACGAGCGGCCGGAGCTCTCGGCCAAGGACTACCTCCTCCCCGCCACCGAGGTGATGCTGCGCGTCGAGCAGCGAGGGAGCAGCGTGACCATTGAGGAGGTCCTGCCAGACCGAAAGCAGGTCCTCTTCGGCATCCGCCCCTGCGACGCCCACGGTCTGGCTGTGATCGACGCCCTTTTCTTGGAGCAGGACCCACCGGACCGGTATTACCGCCACCACCGGGAGCGGACGGTGCTGGTGGGGATGGCCTGCACCCGGATGTGGGAGGGGTGCTTCTGCACCTCGATGGGGGGCGGGCCGATGGACCCCACCCACCTGGACGTGCTGGTCCGGCCTGGCGAGGAGGGCTTCTTCCTCCGGCCGGTGACGCCGAAAGGGGTGGCGATCCTGGAGGGGCTGGAGGTGACCGAGCCCAGGGGGGAGCCGCTCCCGGTGGAGGAGTACAACGAGCCGGTGCCGGTGACGGAGCCGGCGAAGTGGCGGCCCCTCTTTGGGGATAGGATCTGGATGCGGCACGGGGAGCGGTGCCTGAGCTGCCGCATCTGCACCTACGTCTGCCCCACCTGCCGCTGCTTCGACGTCACCGACCGGGTGGTGGAGGTGCAGCCGGGGGTGACCCGCATCGAGCGGATCCGGGCCTGGGATGCCTGCACCAGCACCAACTACCGGCGGGTCGCCGGGGGCCACAACCCCCGCCCCACCAAGCCGGAGCGGCTGCGCAACCGCTTCTACTGCAAGTTCTGCTACTACCCAGAGGATTTCGGCCCCCTGGGCTGCGTGGGCTGCGGGCGGTGCATCCTCTCTTGCCCAGTAGATATCGACATCACCGAGATGATGCGGGATGTGGCGGAAAGGAGCGGAGGGTGAGAATATGAGGGAGAGCGCCAACCCTATGCGCCCTTACCTGGGACGGCTGGTTGAGACCCGGGAGCTGGCGACCGGCATCAAGCTGTTCCAGGTCGAGCTCACGGAGAGGGAGGGGAATGCGGCCTTTGCCGACTACAGGCCGGGTCAATTCGCCTTCCTCTCCGCCTTCGGTGCGGGGGAAGCTCCCTTCGGTATTACCTCTACCCCCGGCCGCGGGCCGCTTCTGGAGTTCGCCGTCAACGAACTGGGCCACGTCACCCACACTCTGCACGACCTTGAGGTGGGAGATCCGGTAGGGATACGGGGGCCGCTGGGTAACTGGTTCCCGATGGAGGAGCTGAAGGGCAGGAACATCCTCATCCTGGGGGGCGGCATCGGCGGCGCGCCCCTCCGCCCGGTCATCCACACCATTCTCGATCACCGCCAGGACTATGGCCACCTGACCATCCTGTGGGCTGCCCGCAGCCCCGACCTGCTGATCTTCACCGAGGAGTTCGACGAGTGGCGTGCAGCCTGGGCCACGGAGCTGTACCTGACGGTGGATCAGGGGGATGAGGAGTGGACCGACAACGTCGGCCTGATCACCCAGTTGCTGGAGAGGATCGCTCCCTCGCCGGAGAACGGGGTCGCCATCACCTGCGGCCCGCCCATTATGATCCACTTCGTCTTCCTGACGCTGCAGAAACTGGGCTTTGCTTCAGACCAGATGCTGACGACGCTGGAGGCCCGCATGCACTGCGGCATCGGTAAGTGCGGGCGGTGCAACCTGGGGGAGAAGTTCGTCTGCGTGGACGGGCCGGTGTTCTGGCAGTATGAGATCGCGGGGTTCTTGGAAGGGTTCTTGTAGGTTCGAGATTGCAGATCGCAGATTCGAGTCTGCAATCTGCAATC
>DQUX01000247.1 GCA_015662065.1 Anaerolineales bacterium
GAGACGCTCCAGATCCAACTCCCCGGGCTGGAGAACGCCCGCGTCTACTGGTGCGACTACAACCGCAACCTGGACGATCCAACGGATCTGGGCCCGCCGCTCACCGACCTGTTGGGGCAAACCTTCTACCCCCACATCCCCCGTGACGACAGCGTCCACCTCCAGAACGACCCGACCGGTGGGGAGACCCTCTGCTCGAACCCGCTCGACCCGCCGCGCAAACACGTGCGGGTGATGGCCTGGCTCCCCGTCCGATTTGCCTTCCTCCGGCTGGTCGGGCAGGACCAGATCACCTTGTGGGCACAGAGCGAGGCCGAGGCCGCCGTGCTCCAGATGGTCCTACTGATCGACACCTCCGAGTCGATGGCTTACGGGGTGGACGAGGACGGCGACGGCATCGTCACCGAGCAAGAGGACCCGGACGCCTGTCCTCCTTATGCCACCGCTTACCCCCGTACGGCCCATGGCACGCAGTTCAACACTTTCTACGAATGCATCAAGGCCTGTTCCACCGAAGGATGGTGCAGCCCCTTTGAGGACGTCCGTAGCGCCGCCTGGGAGTTCGCCGCCCGCATGCGCGACCGAGTGGACTGGGTCGGTCTCTACCATCTGGACAAGACACCGATACTGACCCAGTCGGTGGACATCGCCACGTGTACCGTCACCTCCGGCACCGAGACCCTCACCAAGACCGTCTATATGACCATCACCCCCTCCAGCGGGGTGGTCATCCCACTGACGACCACCCGGCAGGCGGTGCTAGACGCCATTGCCGACAACGACCTCCTCCACGTTTACGTCAAGCCGGCCAAGTGGGAGTTCGATCCCGAGTGCGATTACACTCCCACCAACCCCTGGTCGGATAACTATTACAAATGGACCAGCACGAACATCGGCGGTGGGCTTCGGGAGGCGGTGGCCGAACTGGTCAACAACGGGAACCGGGAGATCGGCATCTGGGTCATCATCCTCCTCAGCGATGGGGCGGCCAATGCGACCGACATCGCCGCCGATGAAAACGGATGGTATACCTGCCCCTCCGGCCCGCCACCGGCCGGGGGATACCTCTGTCCGGTACCCGGAAGCGATGGCCGAGACGAACGGTGGTACTCCCCTCGCTGTCGAGATCCCGAACTGCCCGACGGGACCACCGATGTGCTGATCACCACCGTCAGCCGCCACTGCCCTTCCGACGAGGACTGCGACCGTCCGTGGTACACGAACCTCAACGACGTCTACCTCCCCCATTGCTATGACGCCGACGACTACGCGCGGGACGCGGCCGACCTGGCCGCCGCAGAGCAGATCTCGGTCTTCACCATCGGCCTCGGCCGGCTGGTCGTCAGCGCCGGACGGGGGCGGGCGGACACCGGTGAACGATTGTTGAGGTACATCGCCGACGTCACGGACGACGGGGACAATGAGACGGCTCCCTGTGGCAGTGATTTCTACTGGAGTTCGGAGCCGGATCCGATGCCCCCTCCAGGGACCGACTGCGGGAACTACTACTACGCCCCGGACCCGGCCCACCTGGAGGACGTTTTCGAGGCCATTGCCAGCCGGATCTTCAGCCGTATTAGTCGGTAACCCGGCTGCGTAGGCCAGGAGGTGAGGTATGGGCACGGCGATGAGGGAATTGCGGGATCGGCTAAAGCGGCGAAAGGGGCGGTTAGGCCAGACGCTCGTCGAGTTCGCCCTGATCCTGCCGGTTTTGTTGCTCCTTCTCTTCGGCATCATCGAGTTCGGGGCCGCCTTCCACGCCTGGCTGACGCTGGAGCACGCCGCCCGCGAGGCGGCCCGGTACGCCGCCACCGGTCAGTACAATGAGGCGTACTGCAGCGA
>DQUX01000137.1 GCA_015662065.1 Anaerolineales bacterium
CGCTGGAGTACACCGCCGGGGCCGGCGGCGCGGCCTACCTGCTGGGGCCGGCGGCGGAATCGCTGGCGGTGATCGAGGGATCGCTTTCCTTCGTAACCGACACTCCCGACTTCTGGCGGCGGGCCCATCAGCACTACCCCTCCCACGGCGGACGCTTCACCGGCCAGCCGGCCTACTTCCGCCATATCACCGAGGCGGCCAAGGGGCTGATGGAGGCCCTGGGGACCACCCCCGCCGACTACACCTACGCCGTCTTCCACCAGCCTAACCTCAAGTTCCCCCGCACCGTGGCGCGCCGTCTGGGGTTTACACCAGAGCAGACCGGGCCGGGGCTGCTGGTGGGGGAGATCGGCAACACCTACGCCGCCTCCTCGCTGATCGGGCTGACCGCCATTCTAGATCAGGCTCAGCCCGGCGACCGGATCCTCTTGGTCAGTTTCGGCTCCGGCGCGGGGTCGGATGCCATCTCTCTAAAGGTGACGGAGGCCGTAGCGGGGCGGCAGGGCCGGGCGCCGGCCACGCGGGATTACGTCGCCCGCCGGACGGAGATCGACTACGCCACCTACGTGCGGTATCGGCGAAAGCTGAGGATGTAGGAAACTATGCGCGACGTTGCGATCATCGGCATCGGGCAGACGAAGGTCGGCGAGCACTGGGAGAAGGGACTGCGCCACCTGGCCCTGGAGGCGCTCCAGGCGGCGATGGTCGACGCCGGGGTGGACCGGGTGGACACCCTATACGTGGGCAATATGCTCAGTGGGGAGCTGACCGGGCAGGAGCACCTGGGGGCGCTGGTGGCCGACTTCGCCGGGATGCGGGGGGTGGAGGCGGTCAAAGTGGAGGCGGCCTGCGGCTCCGGCGCGGCGGCGCTGCGGTTGGGATACATCGCCGTCGCCGGCGGGATGGCCGACGTGGTGCTGGTCGTCGGCGTGGAGAAGATGACCGACGCCACCGGCCCGCAGAACACCGCCGCCCTGGCGATGGCCGCCGACGCCGATTACGAGGCGGCCCAGGGCCTCTCCTTTGTGGCTATCAACGGGCTGCTGATGCGTCGCTATATGTACGAGTATGGCTACCGTAAGGAGGACTTCGCCCCTTTCACCGTCAACGCCCACGCCAATGCGATGAATAATCCCTACGCGATGTTCCGCGTCCGGGTGACCCCCGGGTCCTACACGAGGGCGCGGATGATCGCCGATCCCATCAACCTGATGGACTCTTCGCCCATCGGGGATGGGGCTGCGGCGGTGATCCTGGTCCCCGCCGACTGGGCGCGCCGCTTCCCTCAGCCGCCGGTGCGGATCGCCGGTTCGGCGGTGGGCACCGATGCCGTGGCCCTCCACGACCGGCGGGACCCGCTGGTGATGGAAGGCGCGGCCCTCTCCGCCTACCGCGCTTACCAGCAGGCGGGGGTCGGGCCGGAGGAGATCGACCTCTTCGAGCTGCACGACGCCTTCAGCATTATGGCGGCCCTGAGCCTGGAGGCGGCCGGGTTCGCCCGGCGGGGGGAGGGGGTCCGTCTGGCGCTGGAGGGGAAGATCGGCATCCAGGGCCGGGTGCCCGTCGCCACGATGGGGGGGCTGAAGGCGCGCGGCCACCCGGTTGGGGCAACCGGTGTCTACCAGGTGGTCGAGGTCGTCCAGCAGTTGCGGGGCGAGGCCGGGGCCAACCAGGTGCCGGATGCTCGCATCGGGATGGCCCAGAACATCGGCGGCAGTGGCGCGACAGTGATCACGCATATTCTGGAGAGGATGGAGTAGGGAGGTGGAGGAATGAGTGTGCCAAGAACCTGGAGGTTGCGACAGCAGCGATACCGACTGGTCGGTGAGGTGTGTGATCGGTGCGGGGTTCCCATCTTCCCGCCCCGGGATGTCTGCCCGGAGTGCGAGGCGCCGGCCAAGACCCCCTTCACCTTCAGCGGCCGGGGGGAGGTCTATTCTTACAGCACCGTTTACCATCCGCCCGTCGGCTTCAAGCAGGACGCACCCTACACGGTGGCCCTGGTCCGCCTGGAGGAGGGGCCGTTGGTGACGGCCCAACTGACCGACGTGGAGGCGGATCAGGTGGAGGTCGGGATGCCGGTGGAGATGGTCACCCGGCGGCTCCAGGCCGAGGGGGAGGAAGGGGTCATCAGCTACGGCTATAAGTTCCGCCCGCTCTTGCGGCGCTGAGCGGCTGTCGGGGATACGGACGCAAGAAGACGCGGGGGCGCGGGAGGATGGAGGGGGTGGAACCCCCACATCCCCGCGTCTCCGCATTTCCGTGTCTTTTGCTCGCTTGACGCTGCCACCGCGTTATGGTATTATGTAGACGTGATGGTGGCCCCGCGGCTCAAAGGAGGAGGCGAGAAATGAACAGGACCCGTGTGCTCCCACTGGCGGTCGGCCTGGCGGTGGCGATAACGCTGCTGGCGGGGTGCTACCTGCCCGCCGCTCCTGATGTGACCCCCACCCCTTCTGAGGAGGAGCTGATCGAGCAGGGGATGGCGCAATTGGGAATGGAGGCGGCGGAGTACAGCGCTACCCTGACAGAGATGGCCCAGTCCCCTCTGCCCACGTCAACCGAGGAGCCGACCCAGCCACCGACCCCGGTCCCGCCCACTGCCTCCCCCACGCCCCAACCCACCCCCACGCCGACCGCGCCTCCGGAGGGGCAGCCGACCGAGACCCCCACACCGGCACCTGCCGGAACTGAGACGACCTACGTGGTCCAGCCGGGGGACAGCCTGTTCCGCATCGCCCTACGGTTTGGCCTGCGGGTCGAGGAGCTGGCAACCTATAACAACATCGTCAACCCCCACCGCATCTACGTAGGTCAGATGATCCGCGTCCCAGCCGAAGGAATGCCCCCCTCACCCCCTTCCCAGGGAGAGATCCTCTACACCGTCCGGCCGGGAGACAACCTGTTCCGCATCGCCCTCCGCTACAACCTGAATTACCTGTATCTGGCTTCTTACAATGGGATCGCCAACCCCCATCGCATCCGCGTGGGCCAGGTGATCCGCATCCCGGCCGCGCCGTAGCTGCCGGGTAGGGATGGCGTGAGAAGGGGCCGGCGCATCTACCGGCCCCTTTGCCGCTCAAATGATCACCAGTCTGAAGAACGACAAGGTCCGCCTGGTGCGGGCACTCCAGAGGCGACGGCGGGTCCGCCAACGGGAGCGCTGCTTCGTGATCGAGGGGGTCCGCCTCGGCGAGGAGGCGACCGAGGCTGGCGTTCTTCCCCATTTTGCCTTCTACACGTCGGAAATCCAGGAGAGCCTGCGGGTAGCCGCCCTTCTGAAGTCTTGGCGTGAGGCCGGCGTGCCCTGCATCGAGGTGAGCCGACCGGTGATGGAGGCCTGTTCCGACACAGAGGCCCCCCAGGGATTGCTGGCGGTGGTGCCGATCCCGGACCTCCCCCGTCCGGCCCGGCCCACGCTGACGCTGATCCTGGATCGGCTGCGGGACCCCGGGAACATGGGGACGATCCTGCGCACGGCGCTGGCGGCGGGGGTGGAACAGGCGCTCATACCCCCAGGCACGGTGGACGCGACCAACCCGAAGGTGGTCCGGGCAGGGATGGGGGCCCACTTCCGCCTGCCGCTGGTCACGATGGACTGGGATAGAATCCCCCAGGCGGTTGCTGGCTGCCGGGTCTATCTGGCGGCTGCCCGGGGGACCGTCCCCTACACGGAGGTGGATTGGACGGAGTCGGTGGCGCTTGTCGTGGGGGGGGAGGCAGCGGGGGCCGGGAAACGGGCCCACGCTCTGGCCGACGCTGAGGTCACCATCCCCCTGGCGGAGGGGGTAGAGTCCCTCAACGCGGCGGTGGCGGCGGCGGTGATCCTCTTTGAGGCGGTGCGGCAACGGCGGATGGCTGGGTGACTGGGCGGCTGGGTGACTTGGGGCTCGCCCACCATCACCCACGACGGCGTGACGGACGGCGGATGGCTGGGTGACTGGGCGGCTGGGTGACTGGGTGACCGGGTAAGCGAGGAAGGAGAGGGTATGACCGAGCAGTTGCGGATCGTCCCCCTGGGTGGGTTGGGGGAGGTCGGAAAGAATATGATGGCCATCGAGTATGGCCGCAACATCCTGGTGGTGGACGCCGGGCTGATGTTCCCCGAGTCCGACATGTACGGGGTGGATTTCATCATCCCGGATTATAACTATCTGCGAGATAAGAGGGATCGGGTCCGGGCCATCGTCGTCACCCACGGTCACGAGGACCACGTGGGTGCGCTCCCCCACGTCCTGCGGGAGTTCAACGTCCCCGTCTACGCCACTCGGCTGACCCGGGGGCTTATCGAGGTGAAGCTGCGCCGCGCCCACCTCTCGCAGGAGGTGAAGCTGCACACCTACGCGCCGGGCGACGTGGTCAAGATCGGCCCCTTCACCATCGAGCCTTTCCACGTCTGCCATTCGATCCCAGACACGGTGGGGCTGGGGATCACCACCCCCGCGGGCCTGATCGTCCACTCCGGAGACTTCAAGCTGGATCATACGCCGGTGGATGGCTGGCCGACCGACTTCGCGAAGCTGGCGGAGTTCGCCGGGCGGGGTGTGCTGGCCCTGATGTCCGACAGCACCAACGCCGTCGAGCCCGGCACTACTCCCTCCGAGCAAGTGGTCACAGAGGCGCTGGACGCGGTGATGCGCAAGGCTTCGGGGCGGGTCATCATCGCCACCTTCGCCTCCCTCATCTCCCGCATCCAGCAGGCCATAGACGTGGCCGCCCGACACAGCCGGAAGTTCGCCATCGCCGGCACGGCGATGGCGGAGAACGTGAAGATGGCCCGCAAGTTGGGCTACCTGGAGGTGCCAGAGGGGATGCAGGTGACGCTGGGGGAGATCAAGCGCCTTCCACCCCATCAGTTGCTCATCCTGGCCACCGGTGCCCAGGGGGAGCCCACCGCCGTGCTGAGCCGGCTGGCGACCGGCCGACATCCCTCCCTGCACATCGAACCCGGCGACACGGTGATTCTTTCCTCTCACACCATCCCCGGCAACGAGGAGATGATCCACCGGGTCATCAACCGCCTCTTCCAGAAGGGGGCGGACGTGGTTTACCACCCTATCGCGCCGGTCCACGTCTCCGGCCACGCCAGCCAGGAGGAGCAGAAGCTCCTCCTGAACATCCTCCGCCCCCGCAACTTCATCCCCATCCACGGGGAACTGCGCCACCTCAAGCAACACGCCAAGCTGGCGCTGGAACTGGGGGTTCCTCAGGAGCGGGTCGCGGTGGTCGAGAACGGGTACGTGCTGACCTTCAAGGGAGACCAAGTTCAGGTGGGGGAGCGGGTGCCCGGGGGATATGTCTTCGTGGACGGCACCTGGGTGGGCGACGCGGTGGGGCCGGCGGTGATCCGGGACCGGGAGACGCTGGCGACGGCGGGGGTCTGCGTGGTGGCGCTACGGTATAGCCCGCGTCGGGGGACCCTTATGGGCACCCCCCGGCTGACGCTCCGGGGCTTCGCCGCTCCGCAGGCGGCGGAGGAGATGTTGGGGGAGGCCCAGGAAGCGGTCCGCCGCGCGGTGCAGGGGCTCCAGCCGCGGACACCCCTGGAAACGGTGGAGAACTCGGTCCGGCGGGCCCTCTCTGACTTCTTCTACCGGCGGACCAAGAACCGACCGGAGATCATCGTGATGGTTCTGGGGGAGTAGGACGGGCGGACAGCCCGTTCTGCCGGGTGGAGCATGGCGCGGATTCTGGTCGTCTACAAGGAGTTCCCCGCCCCCTCGGTGGGCCACGCCGGAGGTCAGGCGGTCTTTCGGTTGATGGCGTCCCTCCACCGGCGGGGGTACCGTCTCTTCCTGGTGGCCCGGTTGCGCCGGGAGGAGAGCCCTCTGGTGGAGGAGATGACCCCCTTCTGCGAGCGGGTCATCACGGTCCCCCACCACCAGGCCCTTCCCGGCCCCTTCCCGCTGGCTTTCCTGCGCTCCTACCTGGCCCTGCGGCGGGCGACGGCCCGTGCCCTGCGGGAGGTACGCCCAGACCTCCTCCACGTAGAGGTGACGCAGACCGCTTTTGCCCTTCTGGGGCTGCGCCGTCCCTTCTCCTCCTTCCGCCCCCTCGACGTCAACTGGTTCCTGTTGGAGCAGCAGGCCGCGTGGCTACGCGGTCTGCGCCGGGGGCTCACCCTGGCCCTCTCGCGGCTGCTGCGCGGGGTTGAGCCCTGGCTATGTCGCCGGTACGACCTGATCGGTGCCATCTCTGAGGGGGACCGCCGGTTGCTGGCTCCCCACTGCCAGCCTCGTCCCGTCCTCCTCCTGCCCCTCGTCCCCGCCTTCGCCGCCTCGTCCGGCGTCCGGCCCGCCGTGTCCCCTGGGCCGAACGTATTGTTCGTGGGGGCGATGTACCGGACCTTCAACGTGCAGGGGGTGCGCTGGTTTCTGGCGGAGGTGTGGCCCCAGGTGCTGGCTCGGGTCCCCGAGGCCCGCTTCTACGTGGTGGGGCATCGCCCGCCCCCCGAGGTCCGCGCCCGCCACGATGGGGAGCACGTCTTCGTCACCGGCTTCGTGGAGGACCTGGCCCCCTGGTACCGGGCCGCCAGCGTCTTCGTCTCGCCGCTGTTGGTGGCGGGGGGGCTGTTGCAGAAGGTGGTGGACGCGCTGGCGATGGGGGTGGGGGTGGTGGCGACGTCGGTGAGCAACCACGGGGTGGGGGGGACGCCCGGTCAGCACCTGCTGGTGGCGGACGACCCGGCGGGTTTTGCCGAGGCGGTGGTGCGGCTGCTGGAGGATCCGGCGGAGCGGGAGCGTCTGGGCCGGGCCGGGCAGCGGTTCGTCTGGGAGCGGTATGATCTGGAGAGGGCGGTGGATCGGTGGGAGGCGGCGGTTGGCGAGAATAATCGAACATCAGGATGAACCAGCCGCGCAGGGGGACGCCATCCCGCGCCGGGAAGGGGATCTCTTTGAAGGAAAGGCCGTGGTAGGCCGGGCTGGTGCGGACGTCGGGGGAGCGGCGGGCGATCATCCGCCCGCTGGCGATCCAGCCCCCCCTCCCACGCCCGCCAGCAGAAAGAGGAGCGCAACCAGCCCCCACTCCAGGAGACTCACACCGCTTTCTCCCCTCGCCCCAACACCCACCCTGCCCACAGCATCCCGGCCAGCGCCGCCGCCGCCAGGAGCACCAGGGTCCCCGTTAGCAGCAGGGTCGTCAGCCCGGCGATCCCTGTCCGAACCGGGCCGTTCGCCCCGCCGGCCGCTGCCAGGCCGCTGATGGCCGCTCCAACCGCCAGGCCGTTCCACATCCCGTGGACCCCCACCGCGCCGATGAAGGCCAGCGCCAGCCGCCACGGCCGTCTTCCGGCCCACAGCTCCCCCCACCCCCAGCCCATCAGCCCGCCGGTGGCGCAGTGCATCAGCGTCGCCGCCAATCGGCTCAGGATGCCCGGCCCCCAGAGAACGCCGCCGACAGCGCCGTTCATCAGGTTCTCCGCCAGGGCAAACCCCGCGCCGGAGGCCACCCCCAGGAGGAAAGCCCGCGCCGGACGGGGCCGCAGCCAAGTTCCCACCAGGGCCATCCCCAAGGTCTTCGTCGTCTCCTCCACCAGCGGCGTCGCCACGGACACAAAGGCCAGAGCGACCAGCACCACCCCAGGGGTCAGGAGGTCCAGCAGGGCCTGAGGGTCGTAGAGGAGGGTGGGATCGCTCAGCCGCTCCCCCAACGATCCCAGGCCCTCCGGGCCACCCGGCAGCAGCCCCAGTGCCAGCGCGCCCATCGCCAGGACTACGACCAGCCCCACCTCGACGACCATCGCCAGGCCGGTGCCCAGGAGAGCCCCGCCCGCCAACCCACCGATCACGTCCCGCCAGGTCCCCCCCTTTCCCTCCAGCGCCCGCCCCACAGCGTCCAGGATCAGCATAGGCAGCAGGGTCATAGTGAGGGCATTGATGGGCGGCAGGAGGTAGGCCGGGGCCAGGTCCAGCAGGGAGATCAGCAACCCACTGACCAGCAGAGGGAAAAGCACTGCCCACAGCACCCAAGTCCTCCGGGGGTGGAAGGGACGGGAGGGCCGTCCTCGCCAGACCCCCCAGCCGGCCACGGCCAAGGAGAGCCCCAGCCCACCTCCCAGCACCGCCAGGGTCAGGGCCTGCTGAATAGTCAGGCCATCTGGCGCACCCTCTCCGGCTAAAGCGGGCAGGGCGATCATCAGCGGACCGCACGCACAGGCGGTGACGGCGACGGCGAGGCCCGCCAGCCCCACCGCCAGCCCCAGGGCCTGACGCGGGGAGGAAGAGGAGGGCACGGGCCCTTGCATCGCCCTACCCTCCTCCCCGCTCTGTCGTTCTCTCACCTTCGGTTCCGGGCCGTTCATCGCTCCTCGATGATGATGGTCTCGATCACGTCTCCCGGAGGGGCCTCCGGGTCGCTGGGGTCCCGAGGGGTCAGGCTCTCCACCACGTCCATCCCCTCCACCACCTTGCCGATGACGGTGTAGTGGCCGTCCAGGCCCGGCTGGGGAGAGAGGGTGATGAAGAACTGGCTGCCGCCGGTGTTGGGGCCGGCGCTGGCGATCCCCACGACCCCGGCCTGGTCGAAGCTCAGGCTGGTGATCTCGTCGTCGCACTGGTAGCCGGGCCCTCCCGCCCCCGTGCCGGTGGGGTCGCCCGCCTGGACCACGAAGCCGGGGACGACCCGGTGGAAGGTGACGCCGTCGTACCAGCCCTCCTGGGCCAGAAAGACGAAGCTGTTGACGTTGGCCGGGGCTTGATCGGCGTAGAGCTCGATGACGATGTCCCCCTTGGCCGTGCGGATGTTGGCCAGGTACTGACGGTCCGGATCGATCACCTGGGGCGGAGGGGCGTCAAACTGCTCCAGCATCGCCAGGCGGATGAAGGCATCTATGCCCAGGTAGGATAGCCCCCACTGATCGGTGGGATACACCCTCCCGTTGACGATGAAGGTAGGGGTGCCCGGAAGCTGGAGGGCCGCCGCATCCTGATATTGGCCCAACACCTTCTCCTGGAAGGCGTGGTTATCCAGGTCCTGGCTGAACCGATCCACATCCAGCCCCAGTTCACGGGCATAGCCGGCCAGCACCTGAGGCATCTGGTCGGCGGGCAGTTGGGCCCACTCCATATACCGCTCGAAGAGCAGGTCGTGCATCTCCCAGAAGGCCCCCTGGGCACCGGCAGCCTCCGCCGCCTCGGCGGTGATGAGGGCCTTGTCGTGGTAACCCAGCGGGAAATGGCGAAAGATGAAGCGCAGATTGTCTCCGTGCGTCTCTACCAGAGACGCCAGCGCGGGCTCGAACCGCGCGCAGCCCGGTCACTGGAAGTCGGCGTACTCGATCATGGTGATCGGCGCATCGGCAGGGCCGCGGATCCAATCCTGGTCGGTGACCGGGGGCAGCCCCTCGGCGACCGTTCCGACGGGGGGCGCGGCCCGGCAGACAGCCTGACCCGGCTCGGTCGTCGCCGGTGGGGTCGTGGCCGTTGGGACCGTGGGGGTGACCACCAACGTGGGGACATTGCTGGTGGGGGGTGGCTCCTCACCGCCACAGCCCGCCGCTACGGCCAGCAGGGCCACCGCGATGGTCAGGAACAAAGCCTTTCGCATCTAGACCTCCTCGATTGAATTGAATCGTATTTTACCACGAAGGAGCGAAGCCCACCACTAGGGATTCGCGGGCTCCTCTCCGGTCTGAAAGCGCCGGTGCCGGACGGCCTTCTCCCAGCCCTGCCAGTTCACGGCGGGGCGGATTGGGGTGTCCGAACTCACGCCCGAAGCCCAGCGGGTGCGCTTCGGATTGGGGGCGAGGTGGTTGGCTATGGCCCTCATCCCTCACCCGGGGTGTGATTCATATTTGGGACACGCTACCCCATTGGGCAGGCACTTATGATGGCGGACGGCCTTCGACTGCGGCCCCTCGCGTCGCTCGGGGCCTCCGCTCAGGCCACACAAGTCACCACTGAGCGGAGTGGGCGAAGCGGACGCCGTCCTGA
>DQUX01000269.1 GCA_015662065.1 Anaerolineales bacterium
AGTCCGGGATAAGCACGCTGCCAGGAACGCGCTGCTGCCGGTGTGGACCGGCCTGGTGTTCAGCCTCGGCGGTGCCGTCAGCGGGGGCATCATCACCGAGACGATCTTCTCGTGGAAGGGCATCGGGCTGACCCTGCTGCAGGCATCGTTGAACGAGGACATCCCCGTCGCGATGGGGGCGCTGACGATCATCGGTGTGATGACGCTGGTGAGCCACCTGGTGGCCGACATCGGCTACGCCTTCCTGGACCCGCGCATTCGCTACCAGTAGGCGTAGAGGTTGTAACAGGAGTGATCTATGACGAGCCAAACGGTATCCGGCGGCGCGGCCACGATCTACGTTCCCTTGTGGAAGGTGCGGCTGAACCTGTTCCTTAAATCCCTGCAGACGAACTGGGCCCTGTTTGCCGAGAACCCCATCGGGCTGATCGGGCTGGGGGTGATCATCTTCTTCGGCCTGTTCGCCCTGGCCCACCCGATCCTGATGAGCACGGTCTGGGACCCGAAGGTCTATGACCCCATCCAGGGCTTCGATCTGGAGATCGCTTTCCACCCCGCTCCTCCCTCGGCGCGCCATCTCTTGGGCACCGACCCCCTGGGGCGGGATGTGCTCAGCCAGCTTATGTACAGCACCCGCTGGGAGTTCGTCCTGGGAATCCTGTCGGCGGTGGTCACGGTAGTGATCGCCACCACCATCGGGGCCGTCTCGGCTTATTACGGCGGGGTCATCGACACGCTGTTTATGCGGCTGGCGGACCTGGTGATCATGGTGCCGACCTTGCCCATCCTGATCGTCCTCAGCGCCCTGACGGAGGTCGGCATGCTCCAACTGGCGCTTGTCATCGGGGTCCTGTCCGGCTTCGGCGGCACCCCCATCGTCATCAAGTCCCAGGCGTTGACTATCAAGGTCAAGCCGTTCATCGAGGCAGCGCGTATCGCCGGTGGGGGGGACTTCCACATCATCTTCAAACATATGGTCCCCAACCTGCTGCCTATCTCCCTGCTCTACATGATGTTCATTGTCACGGGGGCTATCTTCTCCGAGGCCGTGCTCTCGTTCTTCGGGCTCACGACCATTCGGATGAGTTGGGGCATTATGATCAACACCACCCAGTTGTTCGGATACCTGCTTCGGTTCGACACCTGGTGGCTGCTGATCCCGGCCAGCCTGGCGATCACCACGATGTGTGCGGCCTTTTACTTGGTGGGCCGTGCCCTGGATGAGGTAGTGAACCCCCGGCTGCGCCGGCGCTAGTACCTTGCCAAGGTGGTTGTGATCGGTTGGACCCTTTCCGCCTGGCGGCTGAAAGCCGCGGCTACGGGTAGCCAAGCCTCCCTTCGCGGGCTTCTCCTGCCCGTACGAAGGGGGGAGCCGCCGAAGGGTGGCCTTGCCGCTGGTAGCCGGCGACTTGGGTCGCCGGGCGGGAGAGGCCTGACCGTTCAAATTCACGTTGGTGAAGTACTAGGTCTCAGACGGGTCGGTTTCGTCACGCCGAGCTTTCAGACAGGAGCGGAACGGTGGCAGATAACGTTCTTGAGGTCAAAGACCTGACGATGCATTATAGAACCCGCAAAGGAGAGGTCTTTGCGGTGGACGATGTGAGTTTCTCGGTGGCCCGGGGGGAATCCGTGGGCCTGGTCGGCGAGTCGGGGTGTGGAAAGACCTCCATCGCCATCTCGCTGCTCAAACTGCTCCCGGATAATGCCGACATTAAGGCGGGGCAGATCCTGCTCAACGGCACCGACGTCGTGCCCCTCCCCGAGGATGAGATGCGTAAGTTCCGGTGGCGCCGGATCTCGATGGTGTTCCAGGCCGCGATGAACGCCCTCAACCCGGTGTATACCGTGGAGGAACAGATCCTCGAGGCGATGCGACAACATATGAAGCATTTGAACGAGGAGGAGATGAACGAGCGGGTGGACCAGCTCTTCGGGCTGGTGGGGCTGGACCCCGCCTTCAAGGATCAGTATCCCCACCAGTACAGCGGAGGGATGCGGCAGCGCGCCGTGATCGCTATGGCCCTCTCCTGCGATCCAGACATCATCATCGCCGATGAGCCCACGACCGCGCTGGACGTGATCGTCCAGGACGCGCTCCTGAAGCGGATCCGGGAAATCCAGGAGCAACTGAACATGGCGATGATCTATATCTCCCACGACGTCGCGGTGATCGCCGAGGTCAGCGACCGGGTCGGGGTGATGTACGCCGGGCGGATGGCGGAGATGGCCTCGACGGAAGCGATCTTCCACCGCCCGATCCACCCCTACACGATGGGGCTGATGTCCGCTTTCCCCAGTATCGTGGGGCCCAAGACCGAGTTGGTGACGCTGCCGGGGGAACCGCCCGACCTTCTGAACCCACCGCCGGGCTGTCGGTTCCACCCCCGCTG
>DQUX01000024.1 GCA_015662065.1 Anaerolineales bacterium
CTAACACCAATCGCTCGACATAATCCTCCACTCTTTCCTCAGCGCCGATCTGGTCGGGTGTTTCGTAATCTCTCAGACCCCAGTATGGAGGAGAGGTCACGGCAGTCTGGCACACCTGAGGTGGGAGCCGTTGCAGGATCTCATACGCATCACCGTGGTAGACGACCGACCCCACAGGAACGTCAAACGGCGCAAGAAAGGGTTGCAGACTGGACAAGGCAACACCTCCCATCAATCACTTTCCACCACCCTCATCGCCGCCAGCATCACATCGAGCCTGTCACGCAGGGCCGCGACCTCCGCTTTCGCCTCCTCCAACTCCAGCGCGATCTCGTCCCGGTGCTTCCGCTCCGCCTCATATTCCGGGTCGGCGGCCAGGGCGAGGGTGAAGATCCGCGCCCGGTCCTCGACCGTGGGAGCCAACGCCTTCTCACCGCCGACCTTCCTGACGAGCCTCCTTTCCACCCGCGCCCTGAGCAGGCGAAGGTCGTGCTCAACCCGGGATAGTTCCGCGGAGAGGCGCACAACGCGGAGCCGTGCCTCCTGCAATTCCTCCGTTGCTGCGATGGATGCTTCGTAGAGAGGACGCATTGTCGGTCTCCTTTCAAGAGTTATGTTGAGGATGGCACTGCGACACCGGCGAAGGATCGGGGATTATTATACCCCTCCGAACGAGACTGCCAAGCCAGGAAGCGCCGGTGATTATCCATATCCCACCGCAGAGGCGCGGGAGGCGCAGAGAACGGGGAGAAAACCGTTTCAACCTGTCCTACATGGGCCGCCACAGCGGGAACGCCACGGTAAAGGTCGTCCCCTCCCCCACCTTGCTCTCGACCTCGATCCTGCCCCCGTACCGATCCACCAGTTCCTTCACGATGGCCAGCCCCAACCCGGTGCCGATGTCGAACCGGCGGGCGTTGGGGGCGCGGTAGAACTCCTCAAAGAGACGGGGCAGCGATGTCTCCGGGATGCCGATGCCGGTGTCCGCCACCTCCACCCGGGCCGTCTCCCCCTCCCTGCTCAAGGAGACGGCCACACGCCCTCCCGACGGGGTGTACTTAACCGCGTTCCCGATCAGATTGACGAAGATGCGGTCCAACCCCTCCTCCGTGGCCCAGACAGCCAACTCCTCGCGGCAGGGGTGCACCGTGAGGGAGACCCCCTTCTCCTCGGCCCGGGGCTGGAGCAGGAGCACCGCCCGTCCCACAGAGGCATTGACCGCCGCCGGCCCTTCCTCTTCGGCCAGCTCCGGCGCTCTGCTGGCCGCCAGGTCCAGCAGATCGTTGACCAGGCTCTCCAGAAAGTCCAGCCGCCCGGCGACGCGGGCGAAGATCTCCTGCTGCTGCTCGGTGAGGGGGCCGGTGTACCCCTTGAGCACCGTCCGCACCAGCGATTGGGCGACGGTGACGGGGGAGCGGAGCTCGTGGGTGGCGACACGGATGAACTGAGACTTGCTGAGCTCGATCCGCTCCAGGTCGGCCAGCCCCCGGGCCGCCTGGATCGCCATCCCCCCCAGGTCGGCCAGGGCCTTCAACCGCTCCCCGTCCTCAAGGGTGAGCTGACGGGGGCGCGGGCCATAGACACAGAGCCACCCCAGCAGCCGGCCCTCCACGCCGAGGGGGACGCACACGGCGGAGACCAGATCCGGCGGGAAAGGGACACCCCGCGGGTCGACCCGGGCGTCCTCGACGAGGATGACGGGCGAAGGTGTAAGGGGCGCAACAAATTGCACCCCCACTGGCTGCCGTGCGTCCACGCCGTAGACAGCGGCGACGGTCAAGCGGTCCTCCGTCTCCTCCAGCAGCAGGACCGTCGCCACCTCCATTGAGAGGACCTTCGCCGCTGCCGCCGCCAGGCAGTTCAGTACCTGGCTCAGGCCCATCGCCCTCCTCCGCCGCAGCAAGGCGCAATGAACTGCGCCCCTACCGTGCCCGTTCGATCAGCGCGCGCACTTTCTGCAATAGGACATCCGGATCCACCGGTTTATCCACGAAATCGTCCACCGGCAGGTAGGCTTCGTCCGGCCCAAAGCGGAGCGAAGTGGTGGTGTGGATAGCGGTGAGGATCAGGATGGGGATGTCGCGGTAGGGGGCATACTCCGACTTGGGGTCGGGGCTGCGCAGTTGAAGGGAGACCTGGAAGCCGGCGGTGGTGGTCTCCATCATCACGTCCAAGATGATCAGGTCCGGCCCCACCTCCTTGACCTTCTGCAGCCCCTCCTCCCCGGAGACGGCAGTGAAGACTTCGTAGCCGTTCGCCTCCAAGGGGATGCGCAACGCTGTTACCATATCCGGGTCGTCTTCAACGATCAGGATCTTTGCCATTCTCCTCTCCTACTTGCTGGTTGCTCGTTGCCGGTTGCTCGTTGCTGGTTGCTCGTTGCTGGTTGCTCGTTGCTTGCCTCTTGCTTCCTGCAACACCGCTTCTACCAGCGCAGAGATGGCCTCCTCAACGGCGGGGCTCAGCCCCTCCCCCCACCCGATCCGCTCCGGCTGCACGCCGAAGACCACCAGCGGCGGGAGGGGATGGTCCAGGGCACGGGCCAGGCTCAGCGCCTCCGCCAGACTGGCGTGGTGGAGGGAGAAACGGTCCGGCGCTTCCATCAACCGGGCCTCCTCCGGCGTGAAGCGGACGAACTGACCCGGCTCCCTGCCCACATCGGCGGCGTCCACCACCACCACCTGGCCCCACCCTTCTATCACCCGCAGCAGGTCCAGCCCGCCCGACCCCCCGTCGATGGCCTCCACCCCCTCCGGCAGCCCCCGGCGGCGGAGCTCCGCCACCACCCGCGGGCCGATCCCATCGTCCCCCCGGAGGGGGTTGCCCAAACCGACGATGAGAATTGCGAGTTGCGAATTGCGCAGTTCGCAACTCGCAATTCGCTTCTCAATCATACGAATTCCACCCTCAAGAAGTGGGCCGAACAGGAGATGCAGGGGTCGTAGGCCCGCACCAGCATCTCCAGCAGGTGCCGGATCTCCTCCTGCGGCCGGCCCAGGACCTGGGGCACCAGCGTCTGCATATCGGCGTTGAGGTTGGCCATGTTCTGGTTGGTGGGGATGATGCAGTTGGCCTGGACGCAGCGGCCCTCCTCGTCGTAGGCGTAGTGGTGGAAGAGGATGCCGCGGGGCACCTCGCAGGCGCCGACCCCCTCCCCAGCCCTCACCTCGACCTGGGGCGGCTCCTCCGGCCGGATTCCCCGGGTGAGCAGCTCGTCGATGGTGCGGATGGAGTCCTCCACACAGTGGACCATCTCCACCACCTGGGCGGCGGAGTTCAGGAAGGGGTTGGTGACGATGGGCGTCAGGCCCAGTTTCTTCGCCGCCTCCTTGGCCCGGGGGTGGAGTTGGTCGAAGTTGTTGTTCAGCCGGGCCAGCGCGCCGACCATGTAGGAATCCCGGTTGTGCTTGGTCCACTTGGCGGTGGAGAAGGGGACGCAGTACTCGTTGGTGACCTTCTTGTAGTCCTCGATGGGGTAGGAGAAGCCGTCGGAGGTGACGATGGTGCCGTCGATGAAGGCGTACTCGTCGTCTTTGTGGAGGCTGACGTATTCCGTCCCCCGCTCGAACTCGGGCCAGGGGAGGGTGGCGAAGAGGTCCACCGTCACATCCATATCGGTGCGGGCGTCCACCAGACGGGCGTGCATCTGGCGCAGTTCCCGCTCGGTGGGGGTGTGGGTGAAGCCACCGACGGTCATGGCGATGGGGTGGGTGTGCCGCCCGCCGACCATCGCGCAGAGGTCGCCGGAGAGCTTCTTGATCCGGAGCGCCCGCTCCACCACCTCCCGATGGGTCTCCACCAGCGGGATGACGGAGTGAACCCCGAAGAAGTCGGGGGCGACCAGGTAGTAGGTGTGGAGGACGTGGCTGTCGATGATCTCACCGTGGAAGTTCAACTTACGCAGGAGCCATCCCTGCTCGGTGAGTTCGACGCCGAAGGCTTTCTCCGTGGCCCGAAGGCTGGTGGTGGCGTGGCCGACGGCGCAGATGCCGC
>DQUX01000341.1 GCA_015662065.1 Anaerolineales bacterium
CAAATTTGTCTCGTGCCGGCGATCACCTCCCTCCTTGATATTGCAATCCCTTCCAATATCTCGGTGGTTGCCCATCCATGTAAATGTGCAACTTCCGTCACCGAAGGCCGGGTATCAACCGCTGCGCGTTGCGGACGTACAGTTTCTCCAGCACATCGTCCGGCAGGCCGATGCCGTCTACCTTCCACCGGCCCTGGATGGGGTAGCCGGGGTACTCGATCTGCCGTTCGTCCGTCTCGAAGAACCGCCAGTGGGCCTCGTAGAAGGACCCGGTGTCCGCCTTGTCTTCCTCCTCTGTCTCCTTGGCTTCAATGACATCCCAACCCATCGTCAGGTCGGTGCCGAAGAGGATCCGGTCCTGGTGCTTGATGAAAAAGGCGCGTACCTCCTCCGCCGGGTGGCGGCCGATCTCGCCAATGCGGGCCGCGGTGTCCACGTAGAGATTGGGGTAGCGATCGAGGCAGCCGTCTACGTAGGCCAGGTCCTCCGGGTAGTTGCCCAGGTGGGCACCGATGAAGAGGGTGGCCGGATGGCGCTCGATGACCCGGTCCCGCTGGGCCAGCAGTGCGTCGTGGTCGGGGAACTCCGGCCCGCCGAAGTGCCAGTCGGGATGCAATCGCAGTTCCTCCCATCGCTCATTATGCTCGTCCAGCGGCTGGAAGAAGGCCACCGGGTCGGCGGTGTGGATGAGCACGGGCACTCCCAACTCCCCCGCTTTGGCCCACAGGGGGTCCAGCCGAGGATCGTCCACGGGGATGAGGTGGTCGTCGGCGTCTCGGTAGCGCAGCCCCAGCTCCTTGAAGATCTTGAGCCCCGCTGCCCCCGCTTCCACCTTGCGCTCCAACTCCTCCGCCATCCGCGTGCCGAAGCCGGGGGAGGTATCCCGGAAATCGGGCGCGGTGAAGTAGACGAGCCGACCCCCCAGCGCGCGGCGGAAGGCGGCCATTCCCTCCTGAAAGGGGATGCCGAGCACCTCCAGGATGCCCAGGTTGACCACGCGGCTCAGGTCGTTGGCCTCCATCACGTCCAGAAGGACCTCCGCTTGATCCGGATGGACGTGTACGTGCGCGTCTATCGCGGACCGGTGCAACATCCCCATTACAGTTCCACCACCGGTTTCAGGTTGTTCGGTCGGTCCGGGTCCAGCCCCTTCGCCACCGCCCGGTGGTAGGCCAGTCGCTGGATCACCGGCAGGTAGAGGGGCCCCCGCTCCCACTCGTCCAGGCCGCTGTGCAGTTCGACGACCTGGTCGGCCCGCCATCTGGAGGAGACCGGGATATCCTCAACCAACGCCAGTGTGCGGGCCCCAAGCCTGCTCATCTCCTCCAGCACGCGCCATTCCTCCATCAGACCTGTATCCGATAGCAACCCCACCACCAGTGTCCGCCTGTTCACCACCGACATCGGCCCGTGGCGGAACTCCAGGGGGTGGTAGGCCTCGGCGTGGGAAAGGGAGAGCTCCTTGGTCTTCAACATCGCCTCGTTGGCCAGGCCGTAGAGGGGACCGCCGCCGAGGAAGAAGAACCGCTCGATGTCCAGGTCCGACCCCAGCCGTTGGGACAGGTCCCCTAGGCGGGATACCAGGCCCTCCAGGGCGTTAGGAAGCCGGTACAGGTGTTCCAGCATCCCCTCCTCACGGGCCAGGAGGGCGGCGAGGGCCTGGGTGAGCAGGAGCATGCTGGTGAAGGAGCGGGTCTGAGCCACGCCCCGCTCCCGACCGTCGGGCGCGACCAACGCGAAGTCGGCCTCCTGGGCCAGGATGCTTTCCGGATAGCAGGTGATGACCAGGACTGGACGGCCGACCGCCGCCCGGAACCGCTCCACCGCCCGGACCGTCTCCGTCGTCACTCCAGAACGGGAGACGGCAATGAGCAGCGCTCGATCGGCGGGGACTGCGTCCCGGTAGAGCCAGAGTTCGGAGGAGGGAAGAGCACGGGCAAGAAGGCCGGCACGTCGGCTGAGCAACACCGCCGCGCTCTGAGCCAGATAGTGGGTAGACCCACACCCCACGATAAGGACGGAGGAAAGATCGCTCTGGCTCAGGAACCGTTCCAGCTCCCTGCGTCTCTCTGCGAAAGCCTCCAGCGTTCCCCGCCAGACCTGGGGTTGGCTGAGGATCTCCTGCCAGGTATGCGAACCTTCTCTCATTAGCCGGTATCCTCTCGGCAGGAGCGGGGTTACTCTGCCCCCTGGTCTCCATCGGCGACGATGACCCCGATCCCCATCTCCCGAAGACGGGCCAATACCTCTGGATCGGCCTCTGGATCGGTCACCAGGGTAGTGACCCGCTCCACCGGCGCGACGTAGGCGGAGGCGACCTTGCCGAACTTGGTGTGGTCGGCCACCAGGATCAACTCGGGGGCCATCTCGATGATGGTGCGGTCGGTCATCACCTCGGGGAGGTAGTCGTTGGTCATCCCCGCTTCCAGGCTGATGGCCCGCATCCCGATGATGACCTTGTCCACGCGCACCTCGCGGAGGGAGCACTCGGCGATGTGGCCGACCAGGGAGAGCTCCGAGGCCCGCATCATCCCCCCGGTGACCACCACTGTGACCCCCTTGGCAGACGCCAGCTCGGTGGCGATGTTGAGGGCGTTGGTGACCACGGTGAGGCCCTTGTGGTCGAGCAGGTGGCGGGCGACATAGGCGGTGGTGGAGCCGGAGCCGATGAAGACCGATTCGCCGTCGGCCACCAGACCGGCCGCGGCCCGGCCGATCCGCTCCTTCCAGCCCTGTTCCTGGAGCATGCGCTGGATGACGGGGGGCTCGGGGGGCGCGGGAGATGCCAGGACCGCGC
>DQUX01000322.1 GCA_015662065.1 Anaerolineales bacterium
AGGGCGGGAGCGTAGGTCGGCACCCCCAGGCGACGTTGCAGGAAGTGGGCGCCGCCGAAGTGGTCGGCGTGGGCGTGGGTGAGGAAGATCGCCTCTAGGGAGACGTCCATCCCCTCGACGACCCGCAGCGCCCGCCGGGCGGCGTCTTTGTCCAGCCCGGCGTCGATCAGCAGCCCTCTCCCATCCTGCACCACCAGCCCCATGTTGGCGCCGGACTGGAGGTGGAAGATGCCGGGTGCCAGTTCGACCACGCGCATTCGTTCGTCTCCTAGTTGCTGGTTGCTGGTTGCTGGTTGCTAGTTGCTGGTTGCTAGTTGCTGGTTGCTGGTTGCTGGTTCCTTTGCGCCCTCAACCGCTCAACCGTTTCCCACAGCCGGAGGGCTTCCCCCTCGGTGGGGCGCTCCACCACGACCCCATGGGGGGTCGAGCGGCCGTCATCGACACAGATTCTCCGGTTCAGAAGACCGTCAACGCGTGCAGAGCCAACAGAGAGCCGCTCACCAGCAACAGCACCTCCGGCACCATCACGCGCCAGCACCGGACGTGCCGCCGGTAGAAGCGCAGCCCATATGCCCCTCCGGCGTGCAATCGCCGCGGAAACAGGCTGAACTGCCGACGGCTCAACGGCCATAGCCACATGATCCCGTCGTCGGTACCCCAGCTATCCAGGAACAGATGGCCCAGGGTCAAAACACCGAACAGTATAGCAGCTTTCGGGGGGGCGATCAGCCCCAATACCAGCGTCAGGACCAGATAGAGGAGCGGCGTGTGGGTGGGAAACTCGTGGTGACGGAGTTTCCTTTTCAAGCCCCGTCTGCGATCCACCGCCATCATCACCAGACCGTCCAGGTCTGGCAGCAACCCTACCAAGGCCGAAAGCCCCAGGGTCACCGGCGTGACATCGCTCTGGAACACGCAGCGCTCGATGACGTAGGCCGCCATAATGCTGGCGCCCGCGTGTCCGCTGGGTGTCATATCGTCACTATCATCTCCACCAAGTCTCCTCCTCACGCCCGCCCGTGTGTTCTATCCCCCGCACTGCCCCCGTGGCACCGACCGTGGGCCTTAAAGACAAGGCCCCTCCGCCTCAGGGACGAAGGGGCACTCCGCGGTACCACCCTGATTGGAGGGCATCCCGCGGCCGCGAGACACCTCCCGCTCTTGACCCTTTAACGGGGGTTACCCGTCACCGGCTATTTGCTCGATGCCGGACCCGGATTCGGCTCCGAGTAACGGGCTTTCGCCGGTGCAGCTCCCAGGCGAGTTCGGCCTTGCGGGGCGCTCCCCTGGGGCACCGATCGCCGGGCTTCCACCGGCTCTTTCCCGGCTCGCTGAGGGGATGGCCTACTACTCCTGTTCCCAGCCTTTCGCGTATCGTTTGTTGCCCACCGCTCATCGCCCCCGCAACGGCGGTCTGTGATGGGCGAGCAGGTGGACCCGGAGGGACTCGAACCCTCGACCTTCTCAATGCCATTGAGACGCGCTCCCAACTGCGCCACGGGCCCACGTTGAAAAAAGTGCGAGTGGAGCTGAGGGGACTCGAACCCCTGACCTCTACAGTGCGATTGTAGCGCTCTCCCATCTGAGCTACAGCCCCACGGGCTTGTCGCTATTCTACCGCAGATTCGGTGGATGTCAAGATTTGCTTCTCATCCCCCGATGGGGTATACTTTCCCCGCCCGCGAGCAGAGAGGAGCTATGGCCTTCACGCACATCGTTTTCGATCTGGATGAGACCCTCTACCCCCGAGACGCGGGGTTGATGCAAGAGATCGGTCGGCGGATCACCCTCTGGGTGCAGCAATCCCTCGGCCTCACTGCCGAGGAGGCCAACAGCCTGCGGCGTTCCTACCTCCGACGATACGGCACCACCCTGGGCGGGCTGATCGCCGAGCAGCAGGTGGACGTAGATCACTATCTGGCCTTCGTCCACGATGTGCCGGTCGAGCGGTATATCCAACCCCATCCCGCCCTGGCGGCTATGCTGGATAGCCTCCCCCTAAGAAAAGCGATCTTCACCAACGCCACCTCCGAGCACGCCCGGCGGGTCCTGCGGGCGCTGGGCGTGGCCGACCGGTTCGAGCAGGTGGTGGGCATTCGGGAGCTGGACCTGTGCAACAAGCCCGATCCGAAGACCTACCGACGGCTGCTGGCATTGCTGGACGCCCGCGCGGAGGACTGCATCCTGGTGGAGGACCGGGCGGTCAACCTGCGACCGGGCAAGCGGATGGGGATGACCACGGTGTTGGTGGACGGTGTGTCCGAGGAGGGGGTGGACTTCGTGGTCGAGTATGTGCTGGAGGTGGGGCCGCTGGTGACCCGCCTGCTGGGGAGAGGGCGATATGGCTGGCGGCTCCCGCCTGGTTTGGGGGGTATGCGTGGCGGATAAACGGACGTCGCTGGAAGAGGCGGCCGCGCTTCTGCAGGACGGAGAGACGCTGGCCCTCGGTGGAATGACATTGTACCGAAGGCCTGTCGCCTTCGTGCGAGCGCTGCTCCGGCGGGACCCCCATCCCCGCGACCTTACGCTTCTGGCCTTCACCCTGGCCCCGATGTTCACCCAGGCCGCCGCCAGTGGGGACCTGGAGGTGGTGGAGGAGACCGAGGCCAGCCTGGCCTTCGGTCTGCGCGCCCGGCCGGGGTGGGCTTCATGCCCGGGCTGGGCTGGTTGGGGCCCCCTACACCGGGCAGGAGGTGATCGCTTTCCCCGCCATCGGCTGCGACGTTATAGTGAGATGTGCCCGGCCGGCTTCGCAGACTGCCTGGAGGAGTTTCTGAGGAGATGAATTGTCACCCGGACGGCGGCGGTAGCGGTCCCGTCGGGCGTGCTGGCCGGAACGGGGGGGAAGCGAGGGGCCCCTCTCCCTCGGGAAGGACGAGTCGACAGGGGGTGGTGTGGCTGGTCGTCGCCGCCACTGGCTACGGCAGCCTGGTGGTCCTCATAAAAGGGGCGGTGGCCGCCGACCTCAACGCCGAGACGGCGCTGGCGCTGCGCTTCACCCTGGCGGCGTTGGTCTGGTGGCTCATCCTCCTGGCCCGCCGCCAGCCTCTCTGGCCGGGAGCACGCCAGGCGGCCGGGGCCGCGGGGATCGGCGCTCTGTTCTACGCCACCAACGCGCTGGCCTACTATCGGGGCACCGCCCGGCTGGCGGGGTCGCTGGCGGCGATGGCCATCGCCGGGGTGCCGGTGGTGGTGGCGCTGCTGGCCTGGCTCTTCCTGAGAGAGCGAGTCGGCCCGCTGGGCCGGCTGGCGCTGGCGGTGGCGGTG
>DQUX01000414.1 GCA_015662065.1 Anaerolineales bacterium
AAGGGGGCTTTGCCGACCGAGCCGGGCGGTTCGGCGCCCGGCGGGATGGGCAACCCGTACCAACACCTAAGAGGGAGACTGCCGAGAAACCGGTTTCGATTTTAACACTCATCAGAGCCTCCTTTTTTTATTTTTATTTTGTCTGACTAAACCGACTGAATTTGAGCTTCCGCCAGTCCGGCGGGTCCCACCGGTTGGCGAAGGCCCAGTTCGGGCTGTCTGCGCCGAGGTCCAGCATCAGTGCGTCGCCGTAGAGAATACGATACGGAAGGGAAAAACTCGCGAGTCTCATGTTCACCAAGCAAGCGCGGTAGAGCTCAAGGTCGAGCTCCACGCCGTACAGATGTAGGCGGGGCCCCAGCGCAGGCGCGTAGAGCCGGGCGGTGACGATCAGGAACCGGCCGGTGCCCGTGCAGGGATCCAACACCCTCACGGGCTGCCGCCGGGGTTCCTCGGCTGCTTTCCCGACCGTCTGTTCGACGATGAACCGCACGATCGGTTCGGGGGTGAGGATCTGATCCTTTGCACCCAGCCCGTTTACCGCAAAGACCTCGCCCAGCGGGTCGAAGAAGCCCTCGTCCTCTATTGCCCGGACCAGGTCGGGCATCAGAGGGATGACGCGGTCTGCTGCCGGGCGGTCTTTCTCTTGAAGCGGCCGGATCCTAACTATATCGGCCCATATCCGGACCAAACAGTTGAAGGCTTCCCGACCGGATTCGCCGGTGGCTCTGCATACTTCCTCGTACATCCGCAGAGCCACCTGCCCTGCCCGACTGACGGCAGAGCCCCTCTCCCCCCCTACGGGAGACCTGCTTAGGGCAGTCGAACTTGGACTACGGAAGCTCGCACACATGGTAGCTCTCGCAGTCCTGACAGATAATCTGCCCGCACTCGCATAGGTACGTGGTGTTCGGGCGCAGGCAGCTGGGGCACACCTCAAGCCGGTCTGGGTGGTTTTCCTGACAGTTTTGGCACTGCCCGCACCTTGGGCACGGGAGACTTTCGAGACATATCTTCATCATGTCATCAACCTCCTCTCATCACGAACGGCATCCGGAGCTGCTTTGACGGCGGGCGCGGCTTTTTCCCCCGCAGCTCCTTGACCATCTTGTCCATCCCGGCGATAAACTCGCCGGCTGCCGCGAGCATGAGCTCGCCCATCCTGGAGCTGTGCCCTTCCCCATGGTTAGGGTACCGTTCGTGGGCGAGCTCGTGGGCCGCCAAGCCAAACATTTTCAGTAAGGCTTCCCGGGGCCGGGAAACGGCCAGCCCGGCCAGACGGGGGTTGACCAAGTAAAACACCCCGTCCGGGGAGACGACCCTCTCGGCCAGGTCGTCGGCGTCGTACAGGAATCCGACGCCGAACTGCTCCCATATCTCCCCCGCCCTGGCGACGAGCTCGACGATCCGGGCCCACGCCTCGAGAAGTCGCAGTTTGTGGGGGGCAAAGACGTTTGTCGAGGAGTTTGCCCCCTTCACCATCACTGCGTATCCCAGGGGGCTTGCCCCCGGACGCACGATCTTCGCCGCCTGCTCAAAGACGGACAGGCGGAAGGTCCCCGCTTCCCTCTCCACGGACGGGGAGGGCATCCGGGGGTCCGGGAGGCTGCAGCTGCGCCCCAGCCACCGGCCTGAGAACACCAAGGTGATTGGCCGGTCGGCGGCGCGGAAGCGCCGGCTGTGGGAGGAGATGGGGTTGTAGATATGGGGTTCCAGGCTCTTCCAGACCGCCGCGGAAAGATCCGGGTTCATTCCTTCCCTCGATAGGGAAAGGGGGTAGTCCGGATCCGTGGGGCGCGCACGCGTCTCCAGGTCTAGAATCCAGCAGTCGGGATGCTCGCCGGTTGAGAAGCCGGTGAACTGGACCAGACCGTGAAGGCGCACGAACAGCTTCCCTGTGGAGGGGATGGGGGGTCCGTCGGCGATCGGTGTGATGTTCTTGTTCTGGGGAGGGATCTGGTGCAGCCTCCACGTCGTCCTTCCCAGCCTCCCCTCGGACACCAGAGTGTCCGAGGTCGGGCGGACGCCGTCAAAGCGCCATATCTGCGGCCTCCCCTGCCCATGCTTGAGGACGACGGTGCAGGGGGAGTCGTTGTGGGCCAGCCAGGATAGGGCCGCGGCGAGATCCCGCAGCCTGATCCTCAGATGTCTGTGCCGGGAGTCGTGCTCCGGCAGAGGGTCATACCGAAGCACAACCCGGGTGCCGTCCAGCCATGGGAAGCCAGTGTCGATGGGGAGTCCCTTGCGGACGTGGTCCATCGACACATGGAGGTCGTGGGTCCTGACCTCCCAGTGGGTGCACCCTCCAATGATGACGGCCTTGGCGATACCAAAGCCGCCGGTGTCACCGGCGGCTTTGTCGGTCCCGCCGAGACGGAGGAAGCGGTCCAGGATGGTGTCTTCGTCCATTCCGCATCCGTTGTCCCGGCAGGTGATACGGCCGTAGCCGTCATCCGTGACCACGACGACGATCACGATCTTTGGGAGCCGTCCGGCGCGGCGGCAGGCGTCGCGCCCGTTCTGGTACAGCTCCCGTACGGCGATGACGGATACGGGGTGGGCATACAGGTTGTGGGCGAAGTATCCCCACATATCCACCCCGGCCGTCAGCGCCGCTGCTCGGCGCTCTTTCTTACCTTTACCCATCTCGCCTCCGAAACTCTAGAACAGGCTCATTTGGACTGCCTTCTTTGCCTTCTTCAGGGGGGCAAGAAGGCGGTCCATCTCCCTGCGCCGTTCTTTCCACCGCTCTCGATCGATCCTCTCGATCTCCTCCGGCGGCAGCCACTCCCCGATGGCATTCTCCTGAAGCAGGACGCCCAGGTCGCGCAGCTTCCCCTGCTTCAGGGCCCTAAGGGCCATCTCTGCCGTGACCGGGTGGTGGCCCAGGCTTGCCAGCCCGCCGCCGGCCAGATCGCCTCCCCGCAGCAGGTTGTCGGCGATCATCTTCTCGGCCAGGAGCTGGAGCAGGGCATGCTCCTCCGTTCTGTCGTAGTACAAGAAGTGGGTCTCACAGGCCCACTGCTGCCCCAGCCTCCAGCCCCGCCCCTTGGCCTGGATCATCAGGTAGAGGCTGGAGACGGGCTGGTAGAAGACGATCCAGGGATACTCGAGCAGATCCAGGCCGATGCCGATCTTGCCGGGGTGGGCGATGATGACCGGCACACCGTCCCGCACGCACTGCCTGTACCAATGTTCGCGGGTGCGGGCCGGTGCGCTGCAGTATCGGGCGGGCCGTCCGATGTACTTCTGGATGATCCAGGAGAGGCGCTCCTGGATCCCCCGCTCCACGTGGGCGATCATGACGCTGACCCCGTGCCCGTTTGTCATGGCCTGCTCCACCAGCTCGAGGAGCCACTCCTCTTTGGGCAGGAGCCGGGGGTCGCGGAGATCCCAAGTTGGGGGCACCTCCAGAAGTACGTCCACGACCGGATTCCCGTCTGGGTCTCGGACGACGCGCCCGTCGACGTCGTACCGGATGCGGGTAATCCGCTCCGTGTTCCAGGGTGCGTTGAGGTAGGCAAGGCACGCCTGGAACTTGCCGGGGGCCGCCCTGTCCCCCGGGGGGAGCTCGAAGTTGCTTAGCAGTTTGTAGGCGTCCACAACGGCGGCGAAGGGGGCCCCGCGGATGCTGTTCTCGTCGGTGGGAAAGGCGTCACACACCTCGCGGCGAGGGGGGAGAGGGGCACCGAGGTCGCCGATCGTCAGGGTGATGGTATGCGGCATCAGGAGGAGGGACGTGGACGGTCGAATGCCGGGGGCCTCACGCGCCTCGACCCGGTAGCGGGTTAGACCGGTGTACCGGCCCGCTCCGGGTAGGCGCACGGGGCGGGTTATCCTCTCGTAAATGCCGTAGGTGCGGGCAAACTCGGGCCGATCGTCGTACCCAAAGCGCGCCCGCACCGCCGGCGACGCCGTGTGGAAGGCGCGGGTGAAGAGGCCGGACGCCTTCCCGTTTGTATTCGACGCCGTCAGCTCAACCCACCCCAGCCGGGCAGCCAAGGTGAGCTTCCGGTAGGCGGCAACGATGTCGGTGTTCTCGCCGTTGGCGTCGTGGGCCTCATCCCAGATCACGAGGTCGAAGAAGTAGCGGTATCGTCGGTAGATGTACTCCGCTATCGGATAGCGGACCGGATCTGGTCGCGCTCGACGGTTGGGAGGGCGGTCTGTGAAGAGGTCGCTTCGGGAAGGCAGCCGGGGCCTCCCTGTGGCAAAATCCAGGCGGCAGAACTGCCACAGGGGGGCGCCGCACGATCTGCACCGCGTAGGCCTGGCGGCCAGGGTGCCTTCAATGTCCTCCTCGTACACGGGGAAAGAGATCTCTCCCCCGTCGGGGTCTCTTTCCGCGTAGAGGGCCACCGCCCCACAGTCGGGACAGTGACAGGGCTGTTTGGGATCGAGCCGTCCATCGGCGGCGATCCCCCGTGGGGCGGCCCACGTCCACCCCGACCCCAGCTTCCCCATGGACTTGGGGACGACGAGCACGGCTATGCTGCCGGGGAGCAGGTGCTTTGTCATTTCGACGAAGCGCTCCACGTCGGCGGTCCGGTATGCCACCCGGGTGTAGGCCATGGGGAGGCACTCCTGGATCTCGCGGGCCATCTTGGCCAGGGTGTGGGGTTCGGCGGCGAAGGCGATGCAGAAGGGTTTGGCGTGGCTGTACGTCCGCATCCAGGCCGCGGACGAGCCGCCGCTCCGCATCCGCAGCCGCCGACGCCGGTGTCCGCCCCGTCTCGTCGGGTCGGAAAACCATTCGTAGTCCCGCCGGTGAAGGTAGTGGTGGTGAAGACAGAGGGCGGCACCAAACGCTATCCCGGTCTTCCCGCTTCCGGTGTCGGCGTTCAGCACGACCCCGGGCGTGACCCTCTCGTGGAGGGCCTGGGCAATGGTGGCGGCCACGACCTTCTGCACGCCGGTCAGGCCGGGGGCGGCCCGGCCGGGCAGCCGCTTGTTGCGGTACACCCGGCTCAGAACCCGCTCCTCCCAATCTTCGAGGCGCAGGTCCGGACGGAGGGGGGGGACCTTGTCGGTCACGGCCTTGGCGAACGCTTCCGCGTGCGCCCGGACCAGGTGCAGGATGCCTTCCTGGTCCAGATGGCGCAGTTCGCCCGTCTCGAGCGAAAGTATAACTCCGCCCGAGATCGGGATCTCTATCGTTCGCCTGACAATCCCGCGGCCCCGATCGGCGTCGGTCGTGATGTCAACCTCCTTCACGCCGGCCCGGCCGTGGAACAAGTAGGGGTGGCCGTCCAGGGTGAAGCGTCGGTTGTTGGCGAATCCGAGGAAAAGAAGGTTGGCGATCTGTGTGACCCGCAGGGGGAGCAGGGAGCGGGTCCGAAGCGTGGGGGCTGCCTCGATGTGCTCCTCCCACCACCCGGTCGTGTGGATGCCGAAGCGCTCGGCGTCGGCAGCCAGGTCCTCGGGCCGCACCTTCTTGCGGCGGAGGTAGAACGGCTTCCTTGCCGGGGCATCCACCGTGAAGGGGGTGGGCGGGTAGCCCCAAAGACCGTCCGGCTCCTCTCCCCTACCGATCGCCGCCAGGGCGTTTTGGACGTCTGGGGCCGCCCGTCTCTTTCTGCGCCTGGCGACGATGACGATCTGGTCGTATGCGCCGTAGTTCTCCGGGGAGAAGGGGTAGACGGCCAGCACGTCGAAGTGGACGGCCAGCCGCAGGGCAATGTGCCCTCGGAGGTATCGGCGGCGGATGATGAAAAACAGGAGTCCGCCGACCCGGAGCACCTCTTGGAGCTCGCGGAGGAACTGGAGTTCCAGCCTCCCGCCGGCATACGGCGGGTTCAGGAAGAGAACGTCCTGCGTTTCCCTTCCCCATCGGGCCTCCTGGTACGGGGACCAGAGGACCTGGTCGATCCGCGCTGCGGCCGCCTTTGCCCGTTCCTCGTCGACCTCGGTGCCGTAGGTGACAATGGGGATGTCGCACCGGGATTGGAGGTTGTTCTTCAGCCGGGCCAGTGCCTGACCTTCACCGCAGCATGGATCGGCCAACCGGAGAGGGCCTGGGCCTTTCGGGTCGAGCAGCGCGGCTATGCGATCGACCTCGCTCCCCGGGGTTGGGACGTAGCCCAGGCTTGCTAGGTTCCCCAGCGTGCTCGACACGCTGGGGGGGGTTACCCTCGCCATACTTGGCTGCCGTTGGGGAGTCGGGAGACCCCCAACCACAACCGCATGTGTGCCCTGGCCTCCCGCTCGGTGACGGGGTGCTCAAATCGGAAGCTCAGGGCATAGGCGTTGTTCGGGAGAAGGAGATACCATAACCGGCTCACTTTTTCCTCCTCTCTGGGTTGTCCGTCAGCCCACCGCCAGCACGATGGTCTGAAGCACCCTCCCCCACCCTGCCCCGTCCGGCAGGTCCTGCCTGGGGTCGATGCGCAGCCCCTGACAGTTGGAGGTAATCAGGGGAACGACCAACCCCAGCCGGCTTCCCATCTTCAACAGAGTGGAGGCCCACTCCTGAAGGGCAGGGAGCTCTGCTACTGCCCCCCAGCGGTGGAAGAAGGGTTCGGTGAGATCGCCGTCCTTGTCCTTGACGGACACCACGTATCCCCAGTGTCCGGGCAGGGCGCCCGTCGTGGCGTCCCGATGAAGGACGCAGATCTCGTACCCTACTCCCGTCTCCAGGGGCACGATGGGGGAGCGGAGGTAGGAGGGGCGGTACCGGATTGCCTCTTCGGCGAGGGGGATCTCCACGTCCCCCTGCCGCCTCAGCGTGGTCCCGTCCTCCAGCGCGACGGCCACGCCTCCTGCGAGGCGGGCGGCTATGCGCAGCCCCACCTCCCGCGCGGTGGAGAGGAAGGACGCGGCCACCAGCCCCCTGTTCTCCGGGTCGAGGGCATAGAACCGGCACCATGCCCTCTCCCCCCTGACGGCGATCGGCGGGTTCATGTCTCCGACCGCTCTGCAGTACAGACCA
>DQUX01000426.1 GCA_015662065.1 Anaerolineales bacterium
GTCCACGCCTGGCTGCTGGGCCGCATCGAGGGAGTGGACGCCGACCTGGCCCGCCGGCTGCACGGGGGGGACGGTCCCCGCCCCTTCACCGCCTCCAACGTCTGGGGGGCCCGGAAGGCGCAAGGCGGGCGGGTCACCTTCGACCCCGAGCGGCCCTGCTGGCTGCGGCTCACCGGCCTCACCGAGGAGGTGAGCGGGGCTATCGAACGCGCGCTCCCGGCCGTGGGGGAAACCATCACCCTGGCGGGCGTCTCCTTCCGCGTGACCGAGATCGCTACCGAGACCGGCCAGCACCCCTGGGCCGGCCGCGCCGACTACGCCGACCTGGTGCAGCGGTACACACTGGCCCCCGGCCGGCACCCACGCGGGGTCACGCTGCGCTTCGCCTCTCCCACCCTCTTCCGCTCCGGCGGGCGCGATCTCCCTCTGCCGCTGCCGCACCTCGTCTTTCACGGCTACCTGGGCAAGTGGAATGCTTTCTCCCCCTTGGCTCTTCCGGAGGAGGCCAAGCGGTACGCCGAGGAATGCGTCGCCCTGGGCCGGTTCCAACTGCGCAGCCACCTGGTCTCGTTCGAGAAAGGGGGTAAGGGGGCCCACGTGGGCTTCACCGGCGAGGCCCGCTTCCGCTTCATGGTGGGGGATGCCTACTGGACGCGGATGATGCTCCTCCTGGCCGGGTATGGCTTCTGGGCCGGGACGGGGTATCGGACGACGGTGGGGCTGGGGCAGACACAGGCGGTGCGCGAAGTCCGTCGAACCTCAACCCCACCCCGCCGGGAGAGGGAGTGAGGTCGGGCACGTTCGAAGTCGGAGGCAGGTTTGGGCACCGCCCTGCCCCTCCCCCCCCTTCCCGACCCGCATCGGGTGGGCCGGGTGGGGGTGAGGGGCAAAGGCAGGATCTTGTCTCCGGACCGAAGCGTCTCTATAATGTCCAAAGCGAGCGCTAAAGCCAAAGCACCTTACCAATTGCATATTTCCCTCATCGGGCTCATACGACCGCCATAGGCAGATGGGTGAGGGGAGGGCGAAGATCTCCGGGAGGGGGCGATGATCGAGCGCGTGTTGGCATGGGAGAACCTGGTGGATGCGTGGAACGATGTGCGGAAGCGGGGCGGAGCGCCCGGCGTGGATGGTGTCGGCGTCAGACGCTGGGGCCGCAACTGGGAGGAACGGCTGGTGAACCTGCGCCGGGCAGTGATGGCCAACACCTACCGGCCCGCGCCGCTGAAGCGGTTCAGCATACCCAAAAAGTCCGGCGGCCGTCGTCGCCTGGTCTGCCTGACGGTGACCGACAAGGTGCTGCAGCGGGCCGTGCTGAACGTGCTGGACGAGGTGTTCGACCCCCTCTTCCTGCCCTGTAGCTACGGCTACCGCAGGGGCCGCTCGACGGCCGATGCGGTGGAGGCCATCTGTGAGTATCGGGACGCCGGCCTCGTCTGGGTGCTGGATGCCGATATCGACGAGTGCTTCGACAGCCTGGACCACGGGTTGCTGATGGACTTCGTGCGGGAGCGGGTGGACGATCTCATCTTGCTGCGGCTGCTGGAGGGATGGCTGCGGGTGGGGCGGCGGAACCCAGAGGTCGGTCGGGGGATTCCTCTGGGGGCGGTCGTCTCGCCGCTCCTGTGCAATGTCTATCTGCACCGACTGGATGCGGAGATGGTTAGGGCGGGGTGGACGCTGGTGCGGTACGCCGACGATTTCGTTGTCCTGTGTCGCACCGAGGAGCAGGCCCGCGCCGCGCGGGAGGATGCCGCTGCCGCGCTGGCCTCCATCAAACTGCAACTGGAGCCCCACAAGACCGCCGTCACCGGTTTCGACGCCGGCTTCGACTACCTGGGCGTCCACTTCGAGCGGGACGAGTATACCTATGTGTGGGAGGGGAAGCGGATCACGGTGGAGGGGGACTTCCCGGACTTCCTCTTCGCCTACGGGCCGGGGTATGAGTGAGGCGGGGTGGATCTGGCCTCACTTCCCCACCGCCTTGGGTGGGGGTAATCTCCCGGTGATGTGAGGGCTGCCGCGCCCGCCCGGAGGGATGGGCAACCACGGAGGGTTGCCCGTTGTTGGGGCGGGCCTCCGTTGGGGCCCCGCCTGTCCGGGCCCAGGGGCAGGTTTCAAACCTGCCCCTGGGAGAGGCCGTTGCAAATCAGCCTCCGAAGGGGGCTTTGCCGACCGAGCCGGGCGGTTCAGCGCCCGGCGGGGTGGGCAAGCAGTACCACACTCAAGGGGGGGACTACCCGGGCGGGGGGAAAGGGGTGAGATACATCCAGCGATAGAACGGTGGTGCTATGGCGACGCTATACGTGATCGAACAGGGGGCACGGATCGAGAAGGAGTACTGGCGGCTGTTGGTGGTCAAGCATGACGAGGTGTTGCTTGCCGTGCCGTTGGGACGGGTGAGCGAAGTGGTGTTGGTGGGGCGGGTGGGGGCGACGACGCCGGCCCTCCTGATGCTGCTGGACGCCGGGATTCCCCTGAGCTTCGTCAGCCGCACCGGGAGGCTGCGGGGGCGGCTGACCCCACCCAGCCCTAAGAACCTATCGCTGCGTCACGCCCAGTACGACCGGGCCCGGAACCCGGCCTTTTGCCTGGAGGTATCTCGGGCCATCGTGGACGGCAAACTGCGCAACAGCCGGGCGTTGGTCTACCGCATCCGTCGCTCTCGCCCCGAAATTGCCACTCACTTGCTTGAACGCATCGAGCAGGCCGTCGCCGCCGTCGCGCAGGCTGACGACCTGGACACCCTGCGAGGGATCGAGGGCTCCGCGGCCAAGGCCTACTTCGCTGTCTTGCGGGGGGCCTTGCGGCCGGAGATGACCTTTGAGAAAAGGACCCGCCGGCCGCCCCGTGACCCGGCCAACGCTCTGCTGAGCCTGGGGTACACCTTGCTGACGCAGAACCTGATGACCGCCTGCGAGGTGGTGGGGCTGGACCCCTACGACGGCTTCTTTCACGCCGACAAATACGGCCGCCCGGCCCTGGCGCTGGACCTGGTGGAGGAGTTCCGGGGACCGGTGGTGGATTCGGTGGTCCGGCTGGTGGTCAACAAGCGGATGCTCGGTCCGGAGGATTTCGTGGGGGGCCGGGATGGAGGCATCCGCCTCTCCAGGCGGGGGTTGCGCAAGTTCCTGGAGCAATACACCCATCGGCTGAACACCGAGATCATCCATCCCTACTACGGTCGGCGGTTGAGCTACCAGAAAGTGTTCGAAGTGCAGGCGCGGCTGATGGCCAAGGTCATCCAGGGCGAACTTGACA
>DQUX01000291.1 GCA_015662065.1 Anaerolineales bacterium
CAGGAGCTCCCCACCCAGGAGGCCGCCCTCCAGATAGAGATGCTACGCCGGATGCGCCTCATCCGCGCCTTCGAGGAGGCGCTGGCCGAGGCCTTCGCCCGGGGAGAACTGCCCACCGAGACGGTCCACCTCTCCATCGGCCAGGAGGCGACCGCCGTCGGGGTCTGCTTCGCTCTCCACGCCGACGACTATATGACCACCACCCACCGGGGCCACGGCCATATGCTGGCCAAGGGAGCGGACCTGCGGGGGATGATGGCGGAGATCTTCGGCAAGGCCACCGGTCTGTGCAAAGGCAAGGGGGGCTCGATGCACGTCACCGACGCGGCGGTCGGCGCGCTGGGGGCCAACGGCATCGTCGGCGCCTCCGGGCTGATCGGTGCCGGCGCTGGCCTTTCCGCCCACCTGCAGGCCGGTGACCGGGTGGCGGTGGCCTTTATGGGGGATGGAGCCACCAACCAGGGAATGTTCCACGAGGCGGTCAACTTCGCCGCCGTGAACCGGCTGCCGGTCCTCTTCGTCGTCGAGAACAACCTATACGGGGAGTTCACTCCCCTGGAGCGGCACGCCGCCGTGCATCGACTGGCGGACCGGGCCGCCGCCTACGGGATCCCCGGCGTGACGGTGGACGGCAACGACGTCTGGGCCGTCTACCAGGCAGCCCGGCAAGAGGTGGAGCGGGCCCGAAGTGGGGAAGGCCCCACCCTGCTGGAATGCCTCACCTACCGCTGGCGCGGCCATATGGAGGGAGAGACCGCCCAGTATCGGGACCCGGCGGAGGTCGAAGCCTGGAAGAAGAAGTGCCCCATCGCCCGCCTGGAGCGGGAGCTGGTGGAGGCAGGAGCCCTCACCCCGGAGCAGGTCGAGGCCATCGCCCGCCAGGCCCGCCAGGCCGTGGACGACGCCCTGGCCTTCGCCCGCCAAAGCCCCGATCCCGCCGCCGAGGCCCTCACCGAGGACATCTTCGCCCCCGATCCCCTCATCCTCTATCAGCCCACCCCCCGGGTGACGACCGAGCGGCAGATCACCTGCTCCCAGGCCCTCTGGGAGGCGCTGGCGGAGGAGATGGCCCGCGACGATCGGGTCTTCCTGCTGGGGGAGGATGTCTCCACCGGTGGCTATTTCGCCGTCACCGCCGGCCTGGCCGACGAGTTCGGCCCTCGCCGGGTGCTCGATACCCCCATCAGCGAGTACGCCATCGTCGGCGGGGCGGTGGGGGCGGCGATGACCGGGATGCGCCCGGTGGCGGAGATCCTCTTCTCCGATTTCCTCACCTGCTGTATGGACCCCCTGATCAACCAGGCGGCCAAGCTGCGCTATATGTCCGGCGGCCAGTACGCTCTCCCCCTGGTGGTCCGCACCCCCGGCGGCGCCGGGCTGGGGATGGCCGCCCAGCACTCCCAGAGCCTGGAGCCGCTGCTCACCGGCGTCCCCGGCCTCATCATCGTCGCCCCCAGCACCCCCTACGACGCCAAAGGGCTCCTGAAGGCCGCCATCCGTTCCCACAACCCGGTCCTCTTCTTCGAGAACAAACTCCTCTACACCGCCGTCGGCCCCGTGCCGGAGGGGGAGTACATCGTCCCCCTGGGCGTGGCGGAGGTGAAACGGGAGGGCGCGGATGTCACGGTGGTGGCCGTAGGGGCGATGGTCGGGCCGGCGCTGGAGGCGGCCGAGACATTGGCAGCCGAGGGGATCGAGGTGGAGGTGGTGGACCCCCGGACGCTGGTTCCCTGCGATTGGGCCACCATCGTCCGGTCGGCGGTCAAGACCGGGCGGCTGGTGGTGGCGGAGGAGGCCGCGCTGACCCACGGCTTCGGCGCCGAGGTAGTGGCCCGGGTGACGGAGGCGGCCTGGGGTACGCTGAAAGCCCCGCCCCGCCGTGTGGCCGGGCTGGACGTGCCGATCCCGTACAACCGGGGGCTGGAGAACCGCGCCGTGCCGGACACGAACCGGATCGTGGAGGCGGTCCGAGCGCTGGTGGCGTGATGTGAATCCCTACAAGGAGGACGGAATGCGCTCTCGTGCTGGATGCACCTTCGCTGTCGCCCTGGGCCTGCTGCTCCTGCTGGGCCTGGCCCTCTGGATCGGCCCGCAGGTCAAACGATGGCTGAGCCCCGCCAGTGAGGCCACGACCCCGGGGGAGGAACTGGAAAGACGGCTGAACCCCACCCCCGTCATCCGCCCCAACCCCGCCACCATCATCCGGCAGGTCCGTAGCCTGAGCCGACTGGAGACCGCCTCCTACACCATCGAAAAGGTCATCACCGCCGAGTCCGGCCAGGACGCGCTCGCCTTCCTCTTCGGCGACCGGCTCCTCTTCGTCGCCCACGGACAGGTCATCGCCGGGGTGGACCTGGGGAAGATGCAGGAGGGGGATGTCACCGTCACCGAGGACGACCGGGTGGTGATGGTGCTGCCCCCGCCGGAGGTCTTCGTCGTCACCCTGGACAACGAGAAGTCCTTCGTCTACGACCGGGAGACGGGGATCCTGGGGCTGAACGAGGACCTGGAGACAGCGGCCCGGCAGGCGGCGGAGGAGGAGATCCTGGAAGCCGCCCTGGCCGACGGCATCCTGGAGATGGCCCGGACCAACGCCGAGGCCTATCTGGAGCGACTGATCACCGGTTTCGGCTTCCAGGAGATCATCTTCGTGCAGGCCA
>DQUX01000300.1 GCA_015662065.1 Anaerolineales bacterium
GTGCGGCTCTCCGCATGCCTCCACATCACCACGGAGACGGCCAACCTGGCCCGCACCCTCCAGGCGGGCGGGGCGGAGGTGGTCCTCACCGCCTCCAACCCCCTCTCCACCCAGGACGACGTAGCAGCGGCGCTGGTTGCCTATTACGAGATCCCCGTCTTCGCCATCAAGGGGGAGGATAACGAGACCTACTACAAGCACATCCACGCCGCCCTCGACCACCGGCCCCACATCACGATGGACGACGGGGCCGACCTGGTGAGCACCCTGCACAAAAACCGCACCGAGCTCATCACCGATGTGATCGGTGGCACCGAGGAGACCACCACCGGCGTCATTCGGCTACGGGCGATGGCAAAGGAGGGGGTGCTCCGCTACCCCATCGTCGCCGTCAATGACGCCCTCACCAAGCACCTCTTCGACAACCGGTACGGCACCGGCCAGTCCACAATGGACGGCGTCATCCGCGCCACCAACGTCCTCATCGCCGGAAAGACGGTCGTCATCGCCGGATACGGCTGGTGCAGCCGGGGGATCGCTATGCGGGCTAAGGGGCTGGGAGCCAACGTGGTCATCACCGAGATAGACCCGCTGCGTGCGCTGGAGGCGGTGATGGACGGCTACCGGGTGATGCCGATGGCCGAGGCTGCGCCGCTGGGCGATATCTTCATCACCTCTACCGGCGACATCAACGTGGTCGACCGGCATCACTTCGAGGCGATGAAAGACGGTGCCATCGTCGCCAATTCCGGCCACTTCAACGTGGAGATCAACATCCCGGCGTTGGCGGAGATGGCAGCGGAGCCACCCCGCCGCATTCGCCCCTCCGTCGAGGAGTACACCCTGCCCGACGGCCGACACATCTACCTGCTGGCAGAGGGGAGATTGGTCAACCTGGCCGCCGCCGAGGGCCACCCCAGCGCGGTGATGGATATGTCGTTTGCCAACCAGGCCCTCTGCGCCGCCTACATCCTCCGCCACGCCGACGAACTGGAACGGACCGTCTACACGGTGCCGGAGGAGATCGACCGGGAGATCGCCCGACTCAAGCTGCTGGCAATGGGGGTGGAGATCGACGTGTTGACGCCGGAGCAGGAGAGGTACTTGGCATCATGGAAAGAGGGAACATAGCAAAAACCCAAGGTATAGACCCCAACCCCAGAACCATCACTCTGCACGCCATCGGTCACGTGGAACGGGAGAGGCCAGACACGGAGCTTCCGGCGGGCGAGCTGCGCGCCCGACCGGCCCGCATCGTCCTCGACCCGGCGCTGGCCGAAGGGCTGATGGGCCTGGAGCCAGGCGACGACGTGCTGGTCCTCTACTGGTTCCACCGGAGCGCCGGCTACGACCTGCAACTGCACCCCCGGGGCGACCCCGGCCAGCCGCTCCGGGGCGTGTTCGCCACCCGCAGCCCCCGCCGGCCTAACCCCGTCGGGGCCACCGTTGCCTGCATCCAGCGCATCGAGGGGAATGTGCTGGAGGTCGTCGGGCTGGATGCGCTGGACGGCTCTCCAGTGCTGGACATTAAACCCTACGCCGCTTCCTTCGACACGCCCTACTCCAAACAGACCTCGGAAGTCTGAGAGACCTCCAAGGTCCTGGAGGGATTTCCTATGGAGACGATCCGCACTTTCATCGCCATCCCACTGCCAGAGCCGCTGCTGGCACAACTGGCGCGGGTGCAACGCCAACTGGAGAAGCGAATGCCCCCCCACAGCGTGCGCTGGGTGCGCGCGGAATCCATCCACCTCACCCTCAAGTTCCTGGGCGACACCCCCACGGAGAAACTCCCCCAGATCGATGCAGCGCTGGCCGCCGTGGCCCAAAACGCGCCCGCCTGCACCTTCACCGTGGCCGGTCTGGGTTGCTTCCCCAACCCCCGCCGCCCCCGCGTGCTCTGGGTGGGGGTCCAGGAGCCCACCGGGCGGCTCGCTGCCCTACAGGATGCCATCGAGGGGGCGGTTGCTCCCTTCGGCTACCCGCCCGAGGGGAGGGGCTTCACCCCCCACCTGACCCTGGGCCGGGTTCATCGGCGGGCCGACCGCCGCGACGTGGCCCGCGTCGGCGAGGTGGTCACCGCCACGGAGGTGGGCACACTGGGCCAGGTCTCCGTCGACTACCTCGCCCTCATCCGCAGCCTCCTCAAGCCCACCGGGGCGGAGTACACCACCCTGGCAGAGTTCCGCCTAAACGCAGAACCCAGAGCCTAGAACCCACAACCCCCTACATCCCCCCCTCATGCACATCCGTCGCGTGGGTCACCGGCTCCTCCTCCGCCGGCCCCTCCCCCACCACAACCCCGGCGAAGGCCCCCAGCGGCACCTCCACAAAGAGCGGCCGGCGCACGTTCTCGGCGACATCCCTCAGCGGGACCCCCTCCTCCCGGAACAGCCGTTTGATCAGATTGGCACAGGTCTTACCGCCGCAGGCCCCCATCCCGGCCCGGGTCACCGCCTTGATGTGATTCATATCCCGAACGCCGGCCCGAATCAGCGCCCGGATCTCCCCCGCCGTCACCCGCTCACAACGGCAGACGACCTCGTCGTCCAGTGTTCGGCCCACGTACCGATCCATCGGCTCCGCCACCACCGACTCCTGCACCCGGATCCCGGCGACATAGCGGGCGATCTCCCGCGGCGCCCGCACCCGCACCAGGAGCGCCCGGTCGGCAAACCGCGGCGCGCGGACCTTCACCACCTCCACGTTGCCCAGGACCGCTCCCTCGGTATCCAGCACCGTCACCACATCCCCCTCGTGGATCGTGTCGGGCGGAAACTCATAGGCCAGCGTCAACGTCGGATACTCAGAATCCTGCCGGTAGTCCACCAGCGTGATCGCCAGCCCCGGGCAGATCGCGACGCACTGCTCACAGCCGATGCACCCCTCGCCGACGTACTCCGGCAGCGCCCGGATGTCCTCCCCCTCCATCACAATGCATCCCTGGGGGCAGACCGAGATGCACGGATTGCAGGGGATCTCCTGGGCGCAGTGGAGAACCGGAAGGACCCCTGTCTCCACCTCCGGGATGTCCTCGGTGACCACCGCGCCAGGGCGCGACTTCAGGACCTCGGCGGTCCGATGCCACTCCGGCGGCACCTCCCCCACATCCCGCCCCAGGGCCCGGGCGATCTCCAAACCCCGAATCCGGCCGGTGAACATCGCCGCCGACGCCTCGGCGATCTCCTCGGCATCCCCCGCCGCATAGACCGGTAGACCGAACTCCCGCGCCTTGTGAATGAACTCGTCCACCGGGTCCAGCCCCACCGCCACCAGCACCGTGTCGCACGCAAACGTCTTCTCCGTACCGGCGATGGGCTGCCAGTTCGCATCGATCTGAACGATGGTCACCGACTCCACCTCCCGCTCTCCGTTGGCGCTGAGGATGGTGTGGGAGGTGTAGATGGGGACCCCCAGACGGGCCAGCTTATCCTTATGGACCTTATAGCCACCGCACTCGGGCAGGGCCTCGCACAGGCCGACGACCTGGATGCCGGCCTGGAGGGCGTGATAGCCGGCGATGAGGCCCACGTTCCCCCCCCCGACGATGAACAACCGCTCCGTCGGACGCACCAGGTCCCGGTTGACCAGGGTCTGAAAGGCCCCCGCCCCGTAGACCCCCGGCAGAGTGTTGCCCTTGAACACCAGCGACTTCTCCCGCGCGCCGGTGGCCACCAGCAGCACGTGGGGCTGCACAACGACGTAGTGCCCCTCCCGCAGCACCCCCACCTTCCGATCGGAGAAGACAGCCAGGGCGGTGGTGTTGAGCCACACCTGGACGTTCTCAAATTGCCGGACCTCTTGCTCCAACTTCTCTGCGATGTCGATCCCCCGCGTCCCGGCATAGCAGGCGTCCACCGAGCCGAAGAACTTGTGGGTTTGCAGGACCAGCTTGCCCCCCAGCCGGTGCTTGTCGTCCACGACGAGGGTCCGCACCCCCGCCTTGCCCAGCTCGATGGCCGCCGAGAGCCCCGCCGGCCCGCCGCCAATGATCAGACATTCCACCTCGACCGTCTCGATGGAGCCCATCTCCGGCACACCGTGGACATCGGGCAACGCCGGGTTGCCCCCCAACGGCTCCACCCGCATCCCCGGCTGCACCACCGTCATACAGGCTTTGACCGGCAGGCCGTCGGCCATCACCGCGCACTGGGCGCACTGGCCGTTGGCGCAGAAGATCCCCTGGGGCGCGCCGTCCCTGGGATGATATCCGAAGATACGGACCCCGTTGGCGAAGAGCGCCGAAGCGATCGTCTCCCCTTCCCGGGCGCGCATCGTCCGGCCCTGCCACGTGAACACAAACTCCGGCCGGTCCTCCACCGGCAGAATCGGATGAGCGGCGATACGGAAGTTCGCAGTCATCTCCACCCCCATATTATGCTCGAGGTTCGAAGTTCGACATTTCACGCTTCACGTTCACCACGTTTGCGCGAAACCCCGCTGATGGTATAATATTACTCACGCTTACCGGGCTCCCCAGCCCACCAACCCCAACGACAAGGAGCAACGCCCGATGGAGGGCATCCTAGACGCGATCTCCAAGTTGCTGTTCTGGTTTACCCTGGCGGCGGGGGTCATCCTCACAGCCCTGCACGGAGGGGCCATTGTCTGGGCCTTCCGCGATATGCGCGCCCGGTCCCGAGACGTCCTGGCGCTCATCGTGGCCGTGCTCCTGGTGGCCCTCATCCCCCTCTTCGGCCTCATCGTCTACCTGATGCTGCGCCCTCGGGAGACGCTGGCGGAGGCGTACGAGCGCTCGCTGGAGCAGGAGGCGCTCCTCCAGGCCATCGAGGAGCCAGAGACCTGTCCCGGATGCGGTCAGCGGGTGAAAGGAGATTACATCCTCTGCCCCACCTGCCACACCCGCCTGAAGCAGCCCTGCACCTCCTGCGGTCGCCCCCTCCACCTCCACTGGTCCATCTGCCCTTATTGCGGGATCAGCGTGACCCCGCAGGTCGTGGAGCCGGTTGGAGAGGCATCGGAGTAGCCTATAGCTCCCCGCTCTCCCCCACCACGTGGACCTGAAGCATATTGGTGCGCCCCTCGCCACCGAAGGGAATGCCCGCCGTCAGGACTACGCGATCCCCCTCCCGAACAAACCCCTCCTGCAGAGCAGCCTGCACCATCAGGAGGACCATCTCGTCGGTGTTCACGAAACGGGAGACCAGCACCGGTTTCACCCCCCAGACCATCGTCAGCCGCATCAGAGTGCGCGGGTTGGGGGTGACGGCGAGGACCGGGACGGCGGGCCGGTGGCGGGCGACCATCCGGGCGGTCGTGCCGGACATCGTGGCGGTGAGGATGGCCTTTGCCCCCACCTCGGCCGCGATCTCCACCGTCGCCTGGCTGATCGCCTCGGTCACCGTGGAGAGAGCAGCGACGCGGTCGGTGCCGTACAGGAACCGCCCCCGGGGCAGGTGGGCCTCCGCGTTGACGCAGATGCGGGCCATCGTGCGAACCGCCTCCACCGGGTACGCCCCCACCGCCGTCTCGCCGGAGAGCATCACCGCGTCGGTCCCATCTAGGATAGCGTTAACTACGTCGGAGGCCTCGGCGCGGGTGGGCATAGGCCGCTCGATCATCGACTGTAGCATCTGTGTGGCGGTGATCACCGGCTTCCCCACCCGGTTGCAGGCCCGGATGATCCGCTTCTGGTGAAAGGGCACCTCCTCGGGCGGCGTCTCCACCCCCAGGTCCCCCCGCGCCACCATCACCCCGTCGGCCGCCTCCAGAATCCCATCGAAGACCTCCAGCGCCTCCGGCTTCTCGATCTTGGCGACGATGGGGAGATCGCCCCCCTGCTCCAAAAGCAGCTCCCGCAGCTCCTCCACATCCCCCGGCGAACGGACGAAGGAAAGGGCGATGAAATCCACCCTTTGATCGAGGGCAAACCGGACATCCGTCCGGTCCTTCGGCGTGAGCGCGGAGATGCTCAGGCAGGCTCCGGGGAGATTCAGGCCCTTGTGGGAGGCAAGAAGGCCA
>DQUX01000104.1 GCA_015662065.1 Anaerolineales bacterium
TCGGGGGTCCCGCTGCACTCTGGCCAGGTTCACTTTGGTTCCCTCCCAGCACCTCAGGGCCAGCTCCCGGTTGGCTTTCCTCCCCACCGCCCAGCTTACTACCCACCCACTCCCGGGATCGATCATCGCCACAAGATGAGCTTTCCTAACAGCGCATCGGGGTCAGCATCGGGGTCAAGCATCGGGGTCAGGTCTTTACTTTTGACATCAGCCGACTCCGTTCGCCCACGATCCGGCTCACCGTGGAGTAGTGTAAGCCTAACTTATCCCCAACCTCCGCTAGCCGATACCCGTACACCACCACTGCCCGCCGGTAGATGGCCCAATCACCTGATTGGGGTAACAAAGCCCTGGTCCAAGGATTGCCAAACAACATCACTTCAACAGCTCCTTGAACCTCTCCACGGTCAGGTCTGCGTCCCTACGGCCACTTCCAGCGAAGTAAGGCTGATGGACTCAACTTGAGGGACCTCCTCACCGCTCTCCAGGGGATCCTCCACATGGAGACGGATGGCATCCCTGATGTTCTCTAAGACCTCCTCATAGGTGTCGCCCTGGGTGTAACATCCTTGCAATCCGGGACAGAAGGCAAAGTATCCTGCCTCATCCCGCTCGATCACCACCGAAAAACGATAGGTCTTCATCCCTCCACCTCCTCTTGAAGCGACCGCATATTGTAGGAAGCCCACTCCGTTCCATTATAACGGCGCCCGCACCTGGGCCTTCGCCCACCGGTAGCCTCGATCATCCCGCTGGGGCAAGAGCACCTTGGCCAGGGGTTTCTATACTGGCGATCATATCGATCGAAGACGGCGAATCCTATAGCGATTCGGCTCCACCACGCAGAAGAGCTCGCGTAGTTGCTCTTCGGCATATTCCCGGACCAAGCGGCCCAATTCTCGATGGACTCCCTCCACTGGGGTGGGAGTGATCCGCAGCCACTCTATTGTCACTTGGTAGACATCCTGATCGGCCAGAAATTGCATTAAGGGGTCTCCACATGGATCTCTTCCGCACGCACCAGCTCCCTCGCATATCTTGCGCAGACCTTGACACCCTCGAACAGCGCTTTCCAAAAATTCGCGCCAACTGCGATCTCCACCATCCTGGGAAACCACGCCAAGCGGAAGCAGAGGCTCCCGGGCTTGCTAACCACCTTTCCCCAAGCTCATCTTCGTAGCAACTCCTCAAGCTCGGTGACGCTCAACCCAGCTAGGCGCAAGATACCTCTCAGAGTTCCCGGCTTGAGGATCTTCCCCTTGTGCACCGGCACAGGGAACGTAATCTTCCGGCCCTCGACGACCTTGCGCAGCTGGACATGACCGCCTTTCCTCCGAGCAATCTCAAATCCGGCCTTCTGAAGCGCCTTCACCAACTCTTCCCCTGTGATGCGGGGCAGCCGTTGGAAGCCGTCCATCTTAGGGGATCTCGACGGAGATCCGACGGCGCTCAACGGCCCATAGCTTCAGACCCTCCGACCCAACCTCTTGGAGGTGGAGCTCTGCAGCCTCCTTGAGGTTGGCCAATGCCTCCTCCACTGTGTCCCCTTGGGTGTAGATGTCCAGCTCCGGGCAGTAGACGGTATAGCCGCCCTCCTCCTCGGGGATCAGCTCGGCCGTGATCTCCAGCGTCCTCGCTCCCATTGGGATCTCCTCCTTGGCAGGCTCCCGCTATGCGTTCATTATATAACGAACGAACTCCCATATGGTCTTCCCCTCCCGAAGGGCCGGGCCGATGATGAGCCCGATGGCGTCCTTATACCTTTCGATATCCTCTGGGGTGACCACGACTACATCCACCGGACAGCCCACCCCAAAGAGGTTCTCGTAGATCCTTTGCGCCAGCTTCCGACGGTGCGCACCGGGTTTCGCAACCAAAAGATCTATGTCGCGCTGTCGGACCCCATCTTGCCCGTTGCGGCGGAACCGAAAGTAGAGTCCCAGGGAGTGGTGTAAAAGAGGCGGTCGCAAACCCGGGGCCACAAAGCGGCAGAACAGGTCCGCTAAAGGGTTGACCAAGCGGCCACCGGTGGGTTCCTTCATGGGGTGAAACCA
>DQUX01000392.1 GCA_015662065.1 Anaerolineales bacterium
GCAGTTTCCCGCGTCGGTCAATGGTCCGGCAAGCCATTTTCAAACCAAACGGCATAGGTGTATGCTATTCGTCGCCACGATCCCCTTTTCTTAGCAATCCCATCTGCGCCTCGGCGTGGAAGGAGCTGCGCACCAGCGGGCCACTCTCCACCCAGCGAAAGCCCATCTCCAGTCCCCGCTCCCGGAACAGCTCGAATTCCTCCGGGGTGTAGTACCGGGCGATGGGCAAGTGGCGACGGGTGGGCTGCAGGTACTGGCCCACCGTCAGGATGTCCACATCCACCTCCCGCAGGTCCGCCATCACCGTCAGCACCTCCTCCACCGTCTCCCCCATGCCGACCATCAGCCCACTCTTGGTCAGCACCTCGGGCCACAACCGCTTCGCTTCGGCCAGTATAAGGAGCGACCAATCGTACCGATTGCGGGGCTGCACCCGGGGGAAGAGCCGAAGGACCGTCTCGACGTTGTGGTTGAGGATGTCCGGCCGGGCGTCCAGCACCCTCCGCAGCGGCTCCGGCTCCCCCTGGAAGTCGGGGATGAGCACCTCGACGGTGCAGCCGGGTTGAAGGGCGCGGACCTGGTGGATCACCTCAGCGAAGACAGACGCGCCGCCGTCGGGGAGGTCGTCGCGAGTGACGGAGGTAATGACCGCGTGGCGCAGGTCCATCGCCCGCGCCGCCTCCGCCACCCGGCGGGGCTCCTCAGGGTCGAGTGGGCCGGGCCGGCCGCTCTGGACGTTACAGAAGCGACAGTTGCGGGTGCAGGTATCCCCCAGAATGAGGAAAGTGGCGGTACGATGGGACCAGCACTCGCCGATGTTGGGGCAGTTCGCCTCCTCGCAGACGGTGTGGAGCTGCTTGGCCCGCATCAGCCGCTTGAGGCGATGATATTCCTCGCCGGTGCGAAGCGGCACCCGGAGCCACTCCGGGCGGCGCAATGGACGAGAGTTCTTACCCTTGGTCAAATCCCGGCCCCTCCCAGTGGTGGTCTCCCTCTGCGGTTAATCTCAGCCGCCCCCCGCCAACAACACTCTGGTTGGTGTCCGCCGGTGGAAGACGGTCAAGCCCCCGAGGCCCGCCTCCCGCACCATCGCCAGCGACCGGTCGAAACCGGCCCCCACGTGCTCGGGCCGGTGACCGTCGGAGCCCAGGGTCACGACCTGACCACCCTCCTCCCGGAACCAACGCAGCACCTGGACCGACGGCCCTGGCTCCCCCATCCCCTTCCGCAAGTAGGCGGTGTTCACCTCCAGCCCCTTCCCCCGCTCTGCCACGATGCGCAGCATTCGCCGCACCTGCGTCTCGTGGGGCGAGAGATCGAGCTCCGTGAGGCCAAACCGGCGGTAGACAGCCCGCCGGATGATATCTGGGTGGGCCAGCACATCGTACTCCCCCTGGTCGGCCAGGCGGGCCAGCTCGTCGAAGTAGAGGGCCAGCCCCTCCCCTAGCTCCAGGCCGTCGAAGAAAGTCTCATCGAAGGCAGGGCGGCTGTCCACCCAGTGGAGGGAGCCCAGGACGAAGTCGTAGTCGTGGGCCGAGAGAAGCGCCGCCACCTCCCGCCGGTAGACGTGGGACTCGCCGCACTCGACGCCAGCCCGGATCATCAATTGGCCCTCGAAGGTGGCCCGGCAGCGGCCGACGGCCTCCCAGTAGAGCTCGGGTTGGAAGTAGCCGTGGCACGGATCCAGCGGCTCGAAGTCGGCGTGGTCGGTGATGGCGATCTCCCGCATCCCCTGCGCCAAGGCGGCCCGGCAGATCGCCTCCATCGTGGCGTCGCTGTCACAGGAGAAGCGGGTGTGCACGTGATAGTCCGCGATGCGACGGCTCATACGTGATGCATGATACCCAATCCCGGCCCACCTTCACCGGAGGGGTCAGGGGGCCTCGATCTCGACCAGCGCCGTCATCCCCCAACGCAGCCCGGGATGGCTCCCCTCAACCAGCTCAACGACGACCGGATAGGTCACATCCCCCCGGTAGTCTACGGCCTCCAGGCTGATCCTTCGCACCCGGCCCTCCAGCCTCACGCCGGGCAGCGCGTCCACGGTCACCACCGCCGGTTGCCCCACCTGGACACACACCACGTCCAGCTCCGTCAGGTCGATGGTACGCGCCTGGACCTGTCCCTTCGTCATTTGTGTCCCCCCTTGCCCTCGCCTGTCTGCACGTTGTATCTGCACCGCCTGCCGCACGGAATCCTCCGGGTTGGAATCGGCGGGAACATCCCGTCATCCCCCATTATATAACACGCAGCAGGCGTGGAAAAGTTACCGGCCTGCGCCCCCTCGGTTTTTTTAACAGACTGGACATTGGCATTTTTGGTTCGTAGTGACGGCTTTAGCCGTTCCAAAGGGGCACAAGCGGCTGAAGCTGCTACTACGAACCC
>DQUX01000235.1 GCA_015662065.1 Anaerolineales bacterium
CGGGTGGCCGAGGCGGCCCGCCTCCGCCGCCTGCGCGACCGTCTCATCGAGGGGGTGCTGGCCGCCATCCCGGAGAGCCGCCTGACCGGCCATCCCAAACAGCGCCTCTGCCACCACGCCAGTTTCGCCTTCCGGGACGTGGAGGGGACCTCGGTGGTCGTCGCCCTGGACCTGGAGGGGATCGCGGCCAGCTCCGGCGCGGCCTGCTCTGAGGGGGAGCCGGAGCCCTCCTTCGTCCTGGAAGCGATGGGCTTCTCCCCTGATTGGGGGATCGGCGCCGTCCGCTTCTCCCTGGGCCGGGCCAACACCGAGGCGGATGTGGAGGCGGTGCTGGAGGTGCTGCCGCGCATCGTCGCCCACCTCCGCCGCTAGGTCGCCGATTCGTCGATTTGCCCAGGAGATAACCCGCGCCGCCGTGAACCGGCGGCGCTAGGCCCAAATTAGGCGAACGGTGCTCCAGTACCGGCTCTTCCAGGCCGGTGCGGGCGCGAAAAATTAGGCACGAATTTGCGGCAATCTGTATCAAGTGATCGAGGATGGGAAGGTGCCGTTTCCCGTCGGGATCAGATCGAGCAAGGGGGCAAAGAGGGATGCAAGCGAGGGCCATTACCTGTATCGGGTATAGTGTTCTAGTCGTCTTGGTCATAATCGCGGGATGCAGTCCGCCGGGAAATGTCTCCCCCACTCCGTTCACCCTCCCGACCTTCACGCCCCGGCCCGAGATCGAGGGACAGCACCCCGCCCCATCACCGACGCCGGGGGCAGAAGGAGGGACCGGCCCGGCCCAGACTGGCGGCCAGGTCGTCACATATGTCCCTTCGGAGGGCATCGGCCATATCGCCGTGCGGCTCACCTTCCCCCAGGTGCCGCGCTATGCGGACGGGGCGGGGGTGGTCGTGGACGTGGCCCCCTTCTTTACCAGCGTGGACGATTTCTACGAGGACCTGGACGCCGCCCCGCTGGGGCTCATCCGCGTGGCGTACTTGTGGCCAGGCAACGAATCCCGCAGCACCGGTGCCCGGTCCGATGGGGCATTCGACTACGGCGGCGAGGCGAGTATCCGCGCCCTGCGGGATGTGATCCGCTTCGCTGCAGGGGAGATCCCCGACGCAGAAGGACGTTACATTGGCGACCTCAGCCCCTTCCCCGTGCTGACCGACCAAGTGGGGCTGTACGCCTTCTCCCATCCAGGCATCGCCGCGGTCAACGTGCTGGCCCTCTACGGCGACCAGTTGGAGGTCCGATATTTCGTCGGGCGGGAGAACCCTACCGCGGATGCCCTCTCCGCCGTCGAGATCGGCTATTGGGGCGAGGGCGGCCGACCTGTGCTCAACCCCCTCTACCGATACCCCGACGACTACTCGCCGACCGGTATCACGCTGGACTACAGCACCGTCCGGTGGGCCGCCGGCCACCGCTATACGCAGCAGCCGGCCTACTTGGGCTATCCCTACTTCGATCTCAACGGGAACGACCGCTACGACGAGGGGGACTTCATCCTCGGCCACAAGGTGCCGAGCATGTTCGACAAGCGGGTCTATTCCGCCGCGCTGACCCGGGCCCTGCAGGAGAACGGCGCGCTGGCCGATGAGGACTGGCCCGCCGACCTGGCGACGCCCGAGGAGGCCGCCGCCTGGTGGGCGTTCCGCATCACCCCCCCGCGCTACCCTCTCCTGGCGGAGAAGACGCCCGACCTGAAGGTGCTGCTGCTCTTCTGTGTAGACGACCACGTGCAACCCCTGGCCGACAACCCCCACATCCACCAGGCGTACGACGGCTTCCACCACGTCGCCGGCCTGTGGACGCGTCTCAACCCCGATGCGGCCTACCTGCCGGCGGAGAGGTTCCCCGGCTACCAGGACCATCCCGCCAACACCGAGCCGGACGACTGGGCGATCTCCGACGATTGGGGCTACCCCTCGGTCCCCGTCGGGACAAAGTTGGCGCCGCAGGGGGCCGTCGCCGAGATGGCCGACCGCACCCACGAGGAGAACTGGGCCCCCGACCTGAGCGCGCCTCTCTACCCGCTGGAGGTCTCGCAGGCGGAAGGGGCTGTGCCCCCCTCCCGGGACGAGCACCCTTGCGGCGACGGGGTCTGCACCGGGCGGGAGACCCCCCAGAACTGCCCCCAGGACTGCGCACGGCCGACGGGAACCGGGCAGCCAGCAGGCGAAGGGGGCGCTCGGCGGGGTTTCATCGTCGTCCACTGCGACCCGCAAGAGATACTGAACCTGCACGAGAATTACGACCCCGCCACCTTCGATTACGACGGGAACGGTCACTACAGCGGCGAGGATGCATGGCAGGCGCTGATGGACCTGGTCGACCTGGCCGACGCCTACGGCATCCATCTGACCCTCCAGTTTTCGCCACCCTACATAGATTTCATGCGGCAGCCCGGGTGTGACGCCCTCCTCGGTGAGGGCCGGGTCTACCCGGCGGCTGCCGGCGGCGTCGCCTATACCCACTGCATCGATCTGGTGAGGGCCTGGGAGGCCAATGGACACGAGCTCTCCCTCCACCACCACGGGCCTAACCACGATCCGCTCAAGTTCGATGGCTACACCAACCGGGAAGTCTACGCCGTCAAAGGCCAGCGCGTCTGCAGTGCCGATGACGGGCCGGCCTGCGGGTGCGAGCAGGGCCGCTGCTACTGGTGCGCCCCTCCCGACTCTACGCTCGCCTGTCGGGGGTACGCAGGACCGCCGCCCGGCCCCGTGGGAAGGGACCTCGAATGGAAAGGGTCCATTGAAGGCCCGGACGGCATGATGGCGCTGGTATACAGCGTGTTCGATGAGGGCACCATCCGCTCCTACTGCTCCAACCACGTCGATGAGGTCTCCGATATGCCCTCCGATCCGGCCATCATCTACACCACCCAAGGCACCGGCTACGATAACGCTCCCGCCCCCATGTGCATCGCCTACGACGTCGAGAGGGAATTCCATACAGAGCCGAAATACGCCTGGTTCTACTCCCACGGCTTCGTGTTCAATCGCCGGGATCTGGAAGCGGTGAAGACTACGATGCAAGAGATGCTCTCCGGAGAGCCGGGGCATGTGCTGGGCATGGTATTCCACGTCAACAACTTCCTGCGCTCCGAGATCAACCCCGACGACCCGCTCTTCGGCCTCACCGTGTGCGACCTGTTCGCCTATCTCTCCGCCCCGGAGGACGGCGGTGGCCCGGTGCGGATCGAAACGCTCACCGACTTGATGATTGCAGCCGGTAAGACCGAAGCGCCCGACCCCTGCGAGGAGGTCTGTTTCTCGCTGGACGAAAGCAGTGAGCGGGCCAGCTACACGGTCCCGGTTTCCCCGCCGGCGAATTGCCCGTCCGACAGGTGAGTGACGAGGCCCTGCGATGGACGACCTGACCCAACGGTACCTGAAAGCCGTCGCGGCGGCTTGGGAGCGGCTGCGGCGGGAGGAACCGGCGGTCCTCCTCCCCGATGTCTTCATCCTCCTACCCGCCGTGCGGGCCTCCCGACCCCGGGAGGAATTGCCCCCGGAGCCGGGACGACTGGGCGCCGCCTTGGGGCAACCCGAGCGCGCTGAAGAAGCGCTGCGCGATGCGGGCCGCGGGCAGCCGGAGGGCCTCGCCGACGAGGTCCGTATCTCCTCCGAGCCGCCGGTCCCCCTGGCCGACAGGAGGCAGGGGGCAGGGAGGCCCTTGCGGCCCTGCGACTCTGCTCAACGGGTTGAGTGTGGTGAACTGGAATCCGTCCAATCCTGACGGCCCGCGTTCTGTCGTCGCCGCCCTCAGCGGCGGGGTGGATAGCAGCGTCGCGGCGGCGCTCCTGGTGGAGCAGGGGTACGCAGTGACCGGGGTGATGCTTCGGCTCTGGGCCGAGCCGGGGGCGACGCGGGACAACCTCTGCTGCACCCCAGACGCGGTGAACCGCGCCCGCGCGGTGGCTGATCTCTTGTCCATCCCCTTCCACCTGCTGGACGTCCGCGACCTCTTCCGCCGGGCGGTGGTAGGCTATTTCGTCGCCGAGTACGCCTCGGCCCGCACCCCCAACCCCTGCATCCCCTGCAACCGGGAGGTTCGCTTCGGCACCCTCCTCCGCTGGGCGCGGGAGCAGGGGGCCGACTACCTCGCCACCGGCCACTACGCCCGCGTCCGCCGCGTCGGCGACCGCTACCAACTCCTGCGCGGGCGCGACCCGGCCAAGGACCAATCCTACGTCCTCCACATTCTCACCCAGGAGCAACTGGCCCACGTCCTCTTCCCCCTGGGCGATCTGAGCAAAGCGGAGGTGCGGGAGATCGCCCGCCGTAAGGGGCTGCCGGTGGCGGAGCAGCCGGAGAGCCAGGACGTCTGCTTTCTGGCCGACGGGGACTACCGTCGGTTCCTGGCCGAGGTGGCCCCGGAGACCGCTCGCCCCGGACCCGTCCTGGATACCTCCGGCCGGGTGCTGGGGGAGCACCGGGGGCTGGTCAACTACACCATCGGGCAGCGGAAAGGGATCGGCGTCGCCGCACCCTATCCCCTCTACGTCCTGGCCCTCGACCCCGCCCGCAACGTGCTGGTCGTTGGCCCGGAGGAGGGGCTGGGGCAGGGGGAGTGCACCGTGACCCGGATGCACTACGTCTCCGGCGAGGAACCCCCTGGCCCCTTCACCGCCACCGCCAAGATCCGCTACCGCCACCGGGAGGTGGAGGTCGTCGCCGCGCCCCTTGCGGGAGGGCGGCTCTACGTCCGCTTTGCCCACCCTCAGCGGGATGTCACCCCCGGTCAGTACCTGGTGCTCTACGACGGGGAGGAGGTGCTGGGCGGCGGGGTCATTTCAGGCCGAGGGCACGTAGGGCTTTTCAAAGTTCCAACACAGGCAAGGTGACGGTCACCTTGGCAGAGCTGAGGTGACTGTCACCTTGAAAAGCCCTGAGGGCGCGTGGGCACAGTTGCGCGCCGTGGGAATCGTGTTAAAATAAAGGATACGATGAACGAACCGATGCAGCTCCCGCCGGAGGAGGTTCCCATCGCTGAAGAGGCCGTTTCGGCGGCCGAGAGACGGGCTAGGCGAAGCCTGATCCTCGGCCTGGCGATCATCGGCCTTCTGCTGGTGGGGATGGTGACATTGCTGGTGGTGCTGGCGGTGGACGCCTACCGCGCAGCGCCGGAGCCCAGCCCTGGCGCGGTGGTGGTCTCCCTTGTCCGGGATGCCGCCATCGTCCTGGTGGCCTTTGAGACCCTGCTCATCGGCGCGCTGATGCTCGTCCTCACCCTGCAGGTTCAGGCGCTGGTGGCGCTGCTGCGGGATGAGATCCGGCCGATGCTGAGGGCCATCAACGAGACGTTGGCGACGGTGCGGGGGACGGCCCAGTTTATGAGCCACAACGTCGTCTCCCCGACCATCCGGGCGGCGGGTTTCCTGGCCGGGCTGCGGCGGGTCGCGAAGGAGGTGGCGGAGCTGGCAAAGCCACCCCAACGGGGCGCGGATGAGAGCTGACCGTGGTCGAGAGGGCGATGGGTGTTGTTGCCTTAGGAGACCTGGGAAAGGAGTGTGAAGATGGCGAAGGATAATGGTGGTGATATGGGGGCCTTTCTGGCCGGTTTCGTCGTCGGCGGGCTGGTCGGCGCGGCGGTGGCCCTGCTTCTGGCCCCTCAATCGGGTGAGGAGACCCGGGAGCAGATTCGGGCCAAGAGCATCGAGTTGAAGGGGCGGGCCGAGGAGGAGGTGGCCCGGGCGCGGGAGAAGGCGGAGCAGACGCTAGAGGAGGCCCGGGCCAAGGCCGAGGCGGTGGCCGCCGACATCCGCCGCCGGGCGGAGGAGTTGCAGGCCCAGAGCCGGGTGATCTTAGAAGAGGGCCGCCGGCAGTTGACCACGGCCGTCGAGGAGACCAAGAAGGCGGCCGAGCAGGCCAAAGCGGGTGCTGCCGAGGAGCCTGCGCCCGCTGAGGCGTAGCGGTACCCCAATCCAATCCCGTGGACACGGTGGTGGGTATGCCACCGTGGTGGTTGTGTTTCCCCGGCATCAGCCGCGCCCGGCTGGCGCCGGGGTTGTGCTTTGTTGACACAGCGGGTCCGTTCCGCCGTAAGGCCGCACAGCAGATGGTGCTTCGACTCCCCACCCGCTTGCCCTGGGGCGGGGGCATGATAGAATGGCGAACGGCGAGGGGAAAAAACGACCGATGAAAGGGGGTCTCCGATGGAGCTGCGCACGGTCCGCATCGAGAAGCCGGAGGAGGTCAACTTCGTCCTCGGGATGAGCCATTTCATCAAGACGGTGGAGGACATCCACGAGATGCTGGTGACCTCCGTGCCGGGGATCCGCTTCGGGCTGGCCTTCTGCGAGTCGTCCGGCCCGGCGCTGGTCCGCTGCACTGGCACCGACGAGGAGATGATCGAACTGGCGAAGAAGAACGCGCTCGCCATCGGGGCGGGCCACTCTTTCATCCTCTTCCTGGCCCCCGGCTTCTACCCCATCAACGTCCTCAACGGAATCAAGAGGGTGTCGGAGGTCTGCCGCATCCTCTGCGCCACCGCCAACCCGGCGGAGGTGGTCGTGGCCCAGACGGAGCAGGGGCGGGCGATCCTAGGGGTCGTAGACGGCGTCAGCCCCAAGGGGGTGGAGTCCGAGGAGGATGTCGCCCATCGTAAGCAGTTCCTGCGGACCATCGGCTACAAGTTGTAGGGGCCGGCGGTGGACCCGGACGCGGTTCTCGATTTTCTGCGGCAGACGATCCGCCTGAAGTGGGTGGTCCGCACCGGGTGGATGATGCGCGGCGTGGCCGACCCGGAGAGTGTGGCGGAGCACGCCTGGGGGGTGGCGCTGGTAGCGCTGGTGCTGGCCGAGGGGGTGGAGGAGCCGCTGGATCGGGAGAAGCTCCTCACCATCGCCCTCCTCCACGACCTGCCGGAAGCGGTCCTCTCCGACATCCCTATGCCGGCCCTACGGCACCTCCCGCAGGGGGTCAAGCGACGGGCGGAGGAGGAGGCGCTGGCTCGGATGCTGGTTCCCCTGCCGGGAGCACGTCGGCTGCGGGAGTGGTGGCAGGAGTACGAGGAGGGCTCCAGCCCCGAGGGCCGGCTGGTGCGGGATGCGGATCGGCTGGAGATGCTCCTGCAGGCCGCGCTGTACGAGGAGACGAGAGGGGCCCGGCTGGAGGAGTTCTGGTCCGCCGGTCGGGAATTCGTGTTCTTCTTTCCCCTCTCCCAGGCCCTCTACCGGGCCCTGGTCCAGACCCGCGCGGGGTGACCGGTGGCGGCGTGGCTGTCGGTGTGGAACGATACCCGAGGGGAGTGGATTCCGTTGGATGTGCGCCGCTGCGCCTCGTTTCTGTGCCGCCTGCGGGGGCTGACCTTCCGCCGACGGCTCCGACGAGGGGAGGGGCTTCTTCTCATCGGGGGACGGGAGAGCCGGGTCGAGGCGGCGATTCACATGCTCTTCGTCTTCTTTCCCATTGCCACGGTGTGGTTGGACGGAGACGGGCGGGTGGTGGACGCCCGCCTGGCCCGCCCTTTCCGACCCCTCTACATCCCCCGCGCGCCGGCCCGGGACGTGCTGGAGGGGCCGCCGGAGTTGCTGGAAAGGGTGGCGATGGGAGAGAGGCTGCGCTTTTTGAAGGCTCCAAGCGGGTCTGTGACCCGCGTCTCTGGCCGAAAGCCACCGTATTCAGCAAAAGTCGGGGGTCACAGACCCCCTCAGAGCGTAGAAAGCTCCCATTCTCAGCCGAAGTCGGGGGTCACAGACTCCCTCAGAGCATAATGTAACAG
>DQUX01000059.1 GCA_015662065.1 Anaerolineales bacterium
CCTCGCCAACGCCGGCCCCCCTGCCGGACTTCGCCGGGGTGCCCATCCTGATGTACCACTACGTGGGGGATCTCCCCCCTGGCGCCGGCCGGATCCGGCAGGACTTGACCGTCTCCCCCGAGGACTTCGCGGCCCAGTTGGCGTACCTGGCCGAGGCGGGATACCAGACCATCACCCTCGCCGATCTCTACCTTCATCTGACACAGGGCCGTCCCCTGCCGGAGAAGCCCATCATCCTCACCTTCGACGATGGCTACCGGGACGCCTACACGGTCGTCTTCCCACTCCTGCAGGCCCACGGCTTCGTGGGCACCTTCTTCGTCCTGGCCACCCCCGCCCACTACGAAAGCCCCAACTACCTGACCTGGGCGATGATGAAGGAGATGGCCGAGGCCGGGATGGAGATCCAGGGACACGGGAGGGACCACGTGGACCTGCGGGGTCGATCGTACGATTTCCTGGTCTATCAGATCCTGGGGATCCGGGAGGCGGTGGAGTACCACACCGACCAGCCGGTCCGCTTCTTCTGCTACCCCTCCGGTCAGTATGATGAGGCCGTCATCGCCGTCCTCCGGTCTGCGGGATACTGGGGGGCGGTGACCACCCAGTACGGGCGGGGCCACACGCGGGAAAACCTCTTCACCCTGGGACGCATCCGCATCCGGGGCTCTGACTCGCTGGAGACCTTCATCGCCAAAGTCGAAGGTCGCTACTAACCCCTCTTTCCCCCCGTCCGACCGACTGGACGAGCTTGACAATGTGACTTAGCGTAATGTGACATTGTCAAACTGGACATAATCAACGCCGGATAGACCTCAATTCCTCCCTATTCCCCAAACCTGATAGTTTTTGGCAGCTTAGCAGGCTTAGAATTGGTGTGCGGCCGCCGGATGGCCTCAGCATTCCGGCGGCGCGTCTGTGAGGTGAACGAGGATGCCGTCGTCCCGTGTATCCGGCTTCTACAACTGGACCCTTCAGGAGCGGCTGGAGTGGGTGGCTCGCTGGGCCGATCTCCTGGACGAGGAGGTCGCCGTTCTGAAGAGCGCGCCCGGCCTCACCCTGGATCAGGCCGACCGGATGATCGAGAACGTGGTGGGGCTCCACGGGCTGCCCCTGGGGATCGCCCTCAACTTCCAGGTCAACGGGCGAGACGTCCTGGTGCCGATGGTCATCGAGGAGCCGTCGGTGGTGGCGGGGGCCTCCTTCGCCGCCAAGTTGGCCCGCTCCGGGGGCGGCTTCCGCGCCGAATCCACCCCGCCGGAGATGATCGGCCAGATTCAGGTGTTGGACCTTCTGGACCTGGAGGCGGCCCGGGCGGCGGTGGAGGCGGCCCGGGAGCGGATTTTGGCCCACGCCGACAATGTGGACCCGGTGATCCGGCGGCTGGGGGGGGGAGCGCAGGACCTGGAGGTGCGGGCCCTGCCCGACACCCCCGCCGGGCCGATGCTGGTGCTCCACCTGATCTACGACTGCCGGGACGCGATGGGGGCCAACGCGGTCAACACCGCCTGCGAGGCCCTGGCCCCCCTCATCGAGGAGATCACCGGCGGGCGGGTGGGGCTGCGGATCCTCTCCAACCTGGCCGACCGGCGGCTGGCCCGGGCCGAGTGCACGGTACCGGCCGACGCGCTGGCCTTCGGCGACTTCCCCGGAGAGCGGGTGGTCCGGGGGATCGTCGAGGCCTGGGGTTTCGCCGCCGCCGACCCCTACCGGGCAGCGACTCACAACAAGGGCATCCTCAACGGGGTCGACGCGGTCGCTATCGCCACCGGGCAGGACTGGCGGGCCATCGAGGCGGGGGCCCACGCCTACGCCGCCCGCTCGGGCCGCTATACCAGCCTCTCCACCTGGGAGCAGGACGGGGACGGGAACCTGGTGGGGCGGCTGGAGATGCCGCTGGCGGTGGGGACGGTGGGCGGGGCGACTCGGTCCCACCCCACCGCTCAGGTCGCTCTCAAGGTTCTGGGCGTGAGGACGGCCCGGGAGCTGGCGGAGGTGATGGCGGCGGTGGGGCTGGCCCAGAACCTGGCCGCCATCCGGGCGTTGGCCACCGAGGGAATTCAGAGGGGCCATATGACCCTCCACGCCCGCCAGGTCGCCATCGCCGCCGGGGCCCAGGGCGATGAGATCGAGGCGGTCGCCCGGAGGATGGTGGCCGAAGGGGTGGTGCGGCCGGACCGGGCGGAGGAAATTCTACACGAAACACGCAACACGTAACACATACTGCGTATTTCGTGTTCCGTGTTACGTGAGAGAAGTCTCTATGGAAGTGTTGCGTCCGAACCGACCGGTGGGGATCGTGGGGTACGGGGCCTATGTGCCCCGCTACCGGCTGCCGGCGACGGAGGTGGACCGTATATGGTCCGACGGGCAGGGAGGGACGCCCATCACCGAGAAGGCGGTGCCGGGGCTGGACGAGGACGTGGTCACCATCTCCATCGAGGCGGCCCGCAACGCCCTGGCCCGGGCCGACGGGGTGGACCCCGCCGACATCCGCGCCGTCTGGGTGGGGAGCGAATCCCACCCCTACGCGGTCAAGCCCACCTCGACGATCGTCGCCGAGGCGATTGGGGCTACGCCCATCACCCAGGCCGGCGACTGGGAGTTCGCCTGCAAGGCCGGGACCGAGGCGTTCCAGGCAGCGGTGGGGTTCGTGGGATCGGGGATGGCCCGCTACGGGCTGGCGATCGGCGCCGACACCGC
>DQUX01000402.1 GCA_015662065.1 Anaerolineales bacterium
ACGCGGATTTCCTTGGATCATCCCGGAGAATCCGCGTGCGAAGCCTGCGAAGATCTGCGTCCCTGCTTTCAAGAATTGCCGGACTCCAGTTTCAAGATCACCCGCACGCTGTTGGAGCGGCAGGCTCCACACATCCGCTCTTCGTCGGCAGCGAGGTCGAAGACGACCTCCCACTCGTTGCCGCAGCGCAGGCAGCGCATCACGGCCCCCGTTGGCTCCTTGATCCGCCACACCTTGCTGGAGGTGGGGACCTTCTTGCCCTTCAGCAGTTCCCGGGTCTGCTCCACCTCCTCGGCTGTCACCGTGGCCCGCAGTTTCTCGATCTCCTGCATAATCCTGGCCCACCGCTGCCCCTCGGCGGCGCTGCACCACTCCAACTGGAGCCGCTCGGGCCGGACACCGTACTTCTCCAGCCCCTCCCACAGCCCATCTACCCGGCGGACGGTGTTCCGGTTGGCGTTGATGTAGTGGCAGTCGGCGTAATGGCAGCCGGAGACCAGGACGACGGGCGCGCCCTTCTGGAAGGCGTGCCAGACGAAGTCAGGGCGGACGCGGCCGGAGCACATCGTGCGGATGATGCGTCCATTAGGAGGATACTGGAAGCGGGAGGTGCCCGCCGTATCGGCACCGGCGTAGGAGCACCAGTTACAGGCGAAGATCACCAGCTTCTCCAATGGGTCCTCCTCGAGGATCGCATCGACCATCGCATAGATCTGCTGGTCAGTGAAGTGACGCATTGTGATGGCATCGAAGGGGCACTCGGCGGCGCAGGTGCCGCAGCCCGCGCAGGCGGCAGCGACGACCTGGGCCGCCCGCCCCTTCTCCCAGATGATGGCCGAGAACGGACAGACCGGGGCACAACGACCACACTTCTTACACAGGTCGGGGTCCACCACGGCGGTGATGGCCTCCACCCGAATGCTGGGGGCGCTGAGGAGGATCTCGGCCCGGGCGGCGGCGGCACTGGCCTGGGTGACCGAGTCCTTGATGTCCTTGGGCGATTCGGCGCAACCGGCGATGTAGACCCCCCGGGTCGGCGCATCCACCGGCTTGAGCTTGGGATGGGCCTCCATCAAGAAGCCGTCGCCAGTGCGGGAGAGATTCAGGAGCTGCCGGACCAGCTCCGTCTCCCTCCGGGGGACCGCCCCCACCGAGAGCACCAACAGGTCGAAATCGTGGATCTCCAGCACCCCCGTCGTCGTGTTCTCCACGTAGACCCGCAGGTCGCCCGTCTCCGGCTCCTCCTCCACCTCGCCGGGAAGGCCCCGGATGTAGCGGACCCCCATCTCCCGGGAGCGCATGTAGAGGTCCTCGAACCCCTTGCCGAAGGCGCGGATGTCCATATAGAAGACGGTGATCTCTGTGTCCGGGTAGTGGTCCTTGAGCAGGAGGCTATCCTTGATGGTGTTCATACAACAGATGTTGGAGCAGTAGGGATTGCCCCGCTGGCCGTCGGGGTTGGCGGCGGTGTGGGCGGTGCGAGAGCCCACGCACTGGACAAAGCCGATGCGGCGGGCCCGTTTCCGGTCGGAGGGGCGGACGAAGTGGCCCTCGGTGGGACCGCCAGCGGAGATCAGCCGCTCGAACTCCAGGCTGGTGATGACGTTCTCGTAGCTGGTGTAGCCGTACTCGTCCAGCGGGGTGGGATCGTAGACGTCCATCCCGGTGGCGACGATGATGGCCCCCACCGAAAGCTCCACGGTCTCGCCCTGCATGTCGAAGTCGATGCACTTCTTGTCGCACGCCTCCTGACACTTGCCGCAGGCGATGGGGTTATCCCCCAGACACTCGTCGATGTTGATAATATAGGCGGAAGGGACGGCCTGGGGGAAAGGGATGTAGATGGCGCGGCGGGTGGACAGGCCGGCCTGGAACTCGTCCGGTTTGACGATGGGGCAGACCGGGACACAATCGCCGCAGGCGGTGCACTCCTGCTCGTCCACGTAGCGGGCCTTCCGGCGCACCCGCACCCGGAAGTTGCCCACGTAGCCGGAGACGTCCTCGACCTCGCTGTAGGCCATCAGCTCGATGTTGGGATGTCGACCGACATCCATCATCTTGGGGCCGAGGATTCATATGCTACAGTCCATTGTGGGGTAGGTCTTGTCCAGCCGGGCCATGATGCCGCCGATAGAGGGCTCCTTTTCGACCAGATAGACCTTGTGTCCGGCGTCGGCCAGGTCCAGCGCGGCCTGGATGCCGGCCACGCCCCCCCCGATAACCAGCGCCGCGTCGGTGACGGGCAGCCGCTCCTCATCCTGGGCATAGAGCCAGCGGGCACGAGCCACCGCCGCCTTCACGATGTCTTGGGCCTTCCGCGTGGCCACCTCCCGATCCTCCAGGTGGACCCAGGAGCAGTGCTCCCGGATGTTGGCCATCTCGAAGAGGTAGGGATTGAGGCCGGCCTGGCGGACGCAGTTGCGGAAGGTGGGCTCGTGCAGCCGGGGGGAGCAGGAGGCGACCACCACCCGGTTGAGCCGGTGCTCCGCGATGGCCTGCCGGATCTGCTGCTGGCCGGGATCGGAGCAGGTGTACCGGTTGCGGATCGCCACCGCCACGTCCGGCAGGCTCTCGGCGAAGGCCCGCACCGCCTCCGTATCCACGCTCCCGGCGATGTTCAGGCCGCAATCGCAGACGAAAACGCCGATACGCAGATCGTTCTCGGGCAATGGACCACCTCCTTATGCTCTGAGGGGAGCTGTGACCCCCAACTTTGGCCGAAAACGGTGGCTTTCGGCCAAAGACGCGGGTCACAGACCCGCTTGGAGCCTTCAAAGGGGCATCTTGGCTCCCTTCTTCGATGAAGCTACGACGTTCCGAAGCCTCCCTTCCCTCCCCGTATCCCCGCGTCCCCGCGCCTCCGTGGTTATCTCCCCCGCAGCGCCCTGATCAACCCCCGGGGCTTCACCCGGTTCAACTTGATCCCCATCTCCTCCAGCGAGAAGCCCATCGCCAAGCCAAGGATCTGGGGGTAGTAGAGGACGGGCAATTTGTACTCGGTCTCGTGGAGCCCCTCGATGCGGCGCTGGTTGGCTTCGTACATGATGGCGCAGAAAGGACAGATAAGCACCAGCGCGTCGGCTCCAGCGGCGGTGACGTGATCGAGTTTCTGCTTGGCCACCAAAAGGGCCGTCTCCTCGTCGAAGCCAAGGACGCCGCCGCCGCAGCACTGAGCCTCATCTTCATACCGCACCACGTGGGCACCGGTGGCCTCGATCAACCGGTCCAGACTCCGGGGGTTCTCCGGGTCGTCGAAGCCATCGTAGAGGTAGGAAGGCTTGAGGTAGTGACAGCCGTAGTGGGAGGCGAAGCCGAACCCCTCCAGGCTCACCGTCACCTCCTCCCGTAGCCGCTCAACCCCCACCTCCTCATAGAGCACCCGCGCGAAGTGGCGCACCCGCACCCCCCCGTCGTAGGCCCGGCCGATCTCGGCCAGCTCCCCATTGGCCCAGGCACGGAGCTCCGCGTCCTCCCTGAGGTGGTAGTCGGCTTCGGCGAGCGTCTCGGTACAGGCGCTGCAAAGGGCCAGCACATCCAGCCCCTGTGCCTCGGCCAGGGCCAGGTTCCGGGCGGCCATCAACAGCCCGGCCCGCCAGTTCAAGGGGCGGGCGGGGAAGCCACAACAGGAGAACCCCTCCACATCCACCAGCTCGATACCCAGCCGCCGGCAGACCAGGCGGGCGGCCATCTCATAGTTCATCCCCCGCACCGGCACCGTGCAGCCCAGGTAGAGCGCGTACCGGGTCATCCCCCCTCCCCTTTCACGCCCATCCGGTCCATGATCCAGCCCACCTCCTCCGCATCCTCGCGGATAGGTGGAAGGCCGTACTCCGCCCGCCGCTCGTTCTCGTAATCCTCGATCTCATACAGCCGGCCGTGAGCCCGCAGCTTCTCCACCTGCAGCCGGAAGGCCCGAGGGATATATCCCTCTCGCACGGCGATGTTGCGGATACCGTTCATCAGCTCCGGGATGCGCACGTCCTGGGGGCAGCGCTCGTAGCAGGTGTAACAGACGGAGCAGAGCCAGACGAAATCGCTCCTCAACACCTGCTCCCGCATCCCCAGGAGGGCCATATGGATGATGCGGCGGGGGTTGTACTTATCGGTGGCGCCGGCCACCGGGCATCCGGCGGTACAGGTGGAGCAAGAGAAGCAGCGCCGGATGTGCTCCCCTCCTGGCTCGGCGGCGATCTCGTCGCAGAAGTGGGGGTCGAAGGTGCCGACGTCTATGATTTCATCGCTCATACCCGGATTCCCTCCACGGCCTGCTGGGCCAGCGCGATCGCCCCCAGCACGCCAGCCTGCTCCCCCAGCCCCGGCGGCACGATGTAGGCATCGATCCGCTCCCGGATGGCTGGCGAGTGGATGTAGCCCCCCAGCAGCTCCTGAACCCTCCGGCGGATCAGCGGGAAGAGGTGGGCCTGCCGCATCACCCCACCCCCCAGGATGACCCGCTGCGGCGAGAGGGCACAGACGAGGTTCACCACCGCCAGGGCCAGGTACGCCGCCTCCAGCTCCCAGGCCGGATGGTCGGGGGGGAGCGTCTCGGCGGGCTGCCCCCATCGGCCCTCTACGGCCGGGCCGGAGGCCAGCCCCTCCAGGCAATCACCGTGGTAGGGGCAGCAACCAGGGTAGGGGTCCTGCTCCCGGTCGTGGGGCAGGCGGACGTGGCCCATCTCTGGGTGGAGCAGGCCGTGGAGCAGACGCCCTCCCGCCATC
>DQUX01000073.1 GCA_015662065.1 Anaerolineales bacterium
CTGGGACGGCCTCCTCATCGACCGGTCCGACCCCGATCAGAGCTGGCTCATCGGCAACTCCACCGCCCGCACCATCGACCCCGACCGGTCCAACACCCTCATCACCGACTATACCGGGTTCGACGAGGCCTGGAACGCGGGGCTGCGGCAGTACGAGGAGACGATCCGCGACACCGTCGGACCCAACCGCATCCTCTTCGCCAACTGGGGGATGCCCAATTACGATCTCCTCAACGGCAATAACTTTGAGGGGTTCCCCTCGGACGAGTACACGCTGGACGACTGGCACCGAATGGTCTTCGGGCCCGCCCCGAACGGCAGTTACTTCGACTGGGTCGAGCGGGCGCGCCAGCCCAATCTGACGATGATCGAGACCTACGAGGACGACGGCGGGCCGGACCCCACCGGTCCCGGCGAGTACGACAACCCCTGCGACGACCCCAGCTTCACCCCCAACTACCGGAAGATGCGGTTTGGGCTGGCGACCGCGCTCCTGAACGACGGCTTCTTCAGTTACGAGATCAACACCAACGGCCACGGCTCCCTCTGCCTCCTCTGGTTCGACGAGTACGACAACGGTGGTCAGGGGCGCGGCTACCTGGGCCAGCCGTTGGGGCCAGCCTTCCGCGCCCTCCCCCCCCTCACCTCCCCCAACCGGGTGGAGGGAGGGGATTTCGAGCGCCGGGCCGACCTCGACCTGTGGGATCTCTGGGCCGACGTGCACGAGGGGTATTCGGCCACCCTCTCGCTGGACACCACCACCGTCGCCTCCGGCACCGGCTCCGCCCGGATCCAGGTGGTGGCGACCCAGGGCACCGACTGGCAGGTGGAGTTCTCCTTCGCGCCAGTGGAGGTCGTCTCTGGCACCGAGTACACCCTTTCCTTCTGGGCCAAGGCCGACCGCGGACGAGAGGCGACCGCTTTCCTGCAGCAAAACCAGTCCCCTTGGGACATGTACCTCTGGTTCGGGCCGGTCTCGCTGACCACCACCTGGCGGTTCTACGAGATCGCCGGCGCCGCCGCCGGTACCGATCCGAAAGCGATTCTCCACTTCGGCCTGGGCGAGGTCACGGGCACCGTCTGGCTGGACGGGGTGCGGCTGCAGGAGGGGAACCGGAACGTCTGGCGGCGGGACTACGTGGGTGGGTTGGCCCTGGTCAACGCCACAAGTACCACCCAGACGGTCCCCCTGGGCGGGACCTTCCGCAAGATCTCCGGCACCCAGGTCCCCGCGGTCAACGACGGGAGCCTGGCGACCCAGGTGACCCTGCCGCCGCTGGACGGGCTGGTCCTCCTGCGCCTCCTCTCGGCCCGCCTCTATCTGCCGGTGGTGATGGGGAGGTATTGAAATATGGACAAACCCCAACTCCGAGATTACTTCTGCACCCTGCGCGAGTATCTTCCCCCCGAGAAAGTCGCCGCTGCCTCCGCCGCCCTCTGCCGCCGCCTGGCCGCCTGGCCCCTCCTGCGCCAGGCCCGGGTCGTCCTCACCTACCTGGCCTTCCGCAACGAGCCAGACCTGGGCCTCCTGTTCGATCTCCTCCCGGACATCCGCTGGATCGTTCCCCGCATCGAGGGGAAGCGGCTGGTCCTCCATCCCTACAACCCCGTCCGCTTGGTCCGCCACCCCTTCGGCATGCTGGAGCCCGCGTCGGACCTGCCGGCGGCGGACCCCGCCGCGCTGGACCTGGTGCTGGTGCCCGGCGTGGCCTTCGATCGGCGGGGGGGGCGGCTGGGGTTCGGGGGGGGATACTACGACCGGTTCCTGCCGACCACACCGGCCCTGCGGGTTGGGGTGACCCACGACGCCTGTCTGACCGAGGAGCTGCCCTGCAACGACGCGGACCGGCGGATGGACTGGGTGGTGACGCCTACCCAGACGATCCACTGCGCACCGCCGTGGAGGGCCACGTGCGCTCCTCTCTGACAAGCAAGCCCGGACGTGAACGTCCGGGCTCACAAACCAAGCCCTGCGGGCTGAAGGCCGGCCCCCGCAGGGGGCTCTGCCGACCGAGCCGGGTGGTTCGGCGCCCGGCGGGATGGGCAACCAGTACCAACTCTCAAGAGGGAGACTACCGAGCTGCTTGACTTGCAACATAGTTGCTCCGTGGCGAGAATCTACCGCAGCAGCGCCAGCGTAGGGTCCTCCTCGTACCGCCGGAACCAGTCCAGCACCTCGAGGATCTCCGTAGCCACGAAGCGAGCACGGTCGGGGTCGGCCTGGACGAAGTCCACCAACCGCCGGTAGGTCTCCCGGCAGGCCTCCGCCTCCTGATGGTCCGGCAGTTCCGTCTGCCGCCCCACAAGAACGACGGCAGTCGTAGCGGAGCGGGCGGAGAGATCGCGCACCCCAGACTGGGCAGGCATCCCTGGCGCACGGAGGCGGGGGGAGCGGACCACCTCGAAGCGGAAGTCCATCTCGTCGGCCACGACCTGGTCGATGACCTGGCGGATCGTCATCCCCAGCCCTGCCCGCCGGGCCAGCCCGCCCTCCAGACTGCGCACCTGGCCGTCCCAGTGGCGGACCTCAGCCCAGATCAACCCCTTCCCGTCGGACGTCGGCTCCAGCCCGCAGTACGCCTCCTGGACCAGATAGGCGACGGCGGCGAAGAGCAGCGCCGCTGCCTCCCGGGTGGGATCAGGATGGGCGCCAAACAGGTCGACCAACACTGTCCGCCGCTGGCCGTCGTCGAAGAAGAAGCCGGAGAGGTATTGGGCGATCACCCCACTGGCTACTAACCGGGCCCGTTCCCGGTCGGCCACCAACTCGGCGATGTCCGGCTGCAGCCCCACCACCGCCCGCACCTCCTCCAGCGTGTCGGGCACCAGCGGGGCTCCGCAGTGCTGGCAGACGGGTTCCTGATCGTCGGTGTACTGCTTACAGGTGGCGCAGATGACCATGATGGGCTTACCGCACCAGGGACAGTTGGAGGCCGGTACGGCGATCCGCCGGCCACAATGCCGACAGGTCAGCTCCCTCTCTTCCATCGGCTCATCCCTCCCGAATCACCGGGGGCCAGCGGCGCGTCTGGCAGGCCCGGAACCCGCCCCACGTATCCCGCTTATCCCCCCTCCAGCCGCAGGACCGCCAGGAACGCCTCCTGGGGGATGGTCACCCGGCCAAACTGCTTCATCCGTTTCTTGCCTGCCTTCTGCCGCTCCAACAGCTTCCGCTTGCGGGTCACATCCCCCCCGTAGCACTTGGCCAGCACGTCCTTGCGCAGCGCCTTGACCGTCGCCCGGGCGATAATCCGCCCGCCGATGGCCGCCTGAATGGGCACGGGGAACATCTGGCGGGGGATGACCTCCTTCATCTTACGCACCAGGGCGGAGCCCTTCTCGTAAGCTTGATCCCGGTGGACGATGAGCGCCAGGGCGTCCACCGGCTCCTTGTTGACCAGAATGTCCAGCTTGACCAGGTCGCCCGGCCGGTAGCCATCGAAGGTGTAGTCGAGGGAAGCGTATCCCCGGGTGGCGGACTTGAGTCGGTCGTGCAGGTCCACGATCATCTCCGCCAGCGGCATCCGGTAATGGAGGACCACTCGCCGGGCATCCAGATACTCCGTCGTCCCCACCTCCGCCCGCCGGCGGGTCATCAACTCCATAATGGGGCCGATGTACTCCGCCGGGGTGAAGATCTGAATCTGCATCCAGGGCTCCCGGATCTCCTGGATCGTGGCGGGGTCGGGCAGGTCGGCGGGGCTGGATACCTCCAGCGTCTCCCCCTGGGTGGTGACGATCTGGTAGGCCACACTAGGGGCAGTGGCGATCAGGTCCAGGCCATACTCCCGCTCCAGTCGCTCCTGAATGATCTCCATATGGAAAAGGCCGAGAAACCCGCATCGGAAGCCGAACTGAAGGGCCTGAGAGGTCTCCGGCTCGAAGACGAGGGCCGCATCGTTGAGGCGCAGCTTCTCCAGCGCGTCCCGCAGCCCGTTGTAATCCTCCGCCTCGGTGGGATAGATACCGGCGAAGACCATCGGCTTGGCGGGGCGGTAGCCGGGAAGCGGCTCCGGAGCCGGCGTGTCGGCGTCGGTGAGGGTATCCCCCACCCGGCACTCCTGCACCGTCTTGAGGCCGGTGGCGACGTACCCCACCTCCCCCGTCCCCAGCCGGCCGGTGGGGTGCATCCCCGGCGTGAACACCCCCACCTCAATCGGCTCCGTCCCCACGCCGGTGGACATCAGCACCAGCGGCTCCCCCTTCCGCACCGCTCCGTCTACCACCCGCACATAGGCGACCACGCCCTTGTACGGATCGTAGTGGGAATCAAAGATGAGGGCACGCAGGGGCCGATCCGGCCGCCCGGAGGGGGGCGGGACCTGCCGCACGACCGCTTCCAGCACAGCCTGGATGTTGATGCCCTCCTTGGCGGAGACCTGCAGCATCTCCTCTGGCGCGCCGCCCAACAGATCGACCAGCTCCATCGCCACCTCGTCGGGGCGGGCGGACGACAGGTCGATCTTGTTGACCACCGGGATAATCTCCAGCCCCGCCTCCAGCGCCAGATAGAGGTTCGCCAGCGTCTGCGCCTCGATCCCCTGGAAGGCATCCACCACCAGGAGCGCCCCCTCACAGGCGGCCAGCGCCCGGCTGACCTCGTAGGAGAAATCCACGTGCCCCGGCGTGTCGATCAGGTTCAACTCGTAGGTCTCCCCATCCGCTGCCTGATAGACCATCCGCACCGCCGACGCCTTGATGGTCACCCCCTTCTCCCGCTCCAGGTCCATGGTGTCCAGCACCTGCGCGGTCATCTCCCGCTCCGGGATGGTGCCGGTCACCTCCAGAAGCCGGTCGGCCAGGGTTGACTTACCGTGGTCAATGTGGGCGATGATGCAGAAATTCCGAATCCGTGCCGGGTCCATCGATCAATCCAGACCTCCTCACCGGGGGAATGGCTGCGCCGTCGGCAGGACGAACACGAAGCGGCTTCCCCGGTCGGGGACACTCTCAGCCCAAACCTTTCCGTTGTGCAACTCCACCAACCCCTTGACGATGGAGAGCCCCAGTCCCATCCCGCCGTACCGGCGGGTCATCGGGTCCTCCACCTGCTGAAAGCGCTCGAAGATCTGCTCCAACGCTTCCGGCGGGACGCCAACGCCGGTGTCGGCCACCGTCACCTCCATCTGGTCCCCCCGCTGCGTCGCGGTCACCCGCACCCGCCCGCCCCGAGGGGTGAACTTGACCGCGTTGGAGAGCAGGTTGTCCAGGACCACCCGTATCTTCCTCCGATCGGCGACAAGGACCAGGGGCTCGGTGGGAAGATGGGTCTGCACCTCCAGACCGTTGGCCTCGGCCATCGAGCGGTAGTCGTCACAGGCCTCCCGGATGACCTCCCGCAGGTCAAAGGACTCACAGGACAGGGAGAGTTGGCCGGTCTCCAGATACCGCAGGTTGAGCATCGTCTCGATGATGTGCCGGAGCCGGAGGGCGGCCCGCAAGACCGCGTCCAGTTGCGGCCCCGCCGCCTCCCCCAACTGCTCCCGGAGCATCGTGGCGTATCCCAGGATCAGGCTCAGCGGAGTACGCAGCTCGTGGGAGGCGATGGCAATGAAATCCGACTTCAGCCGGTCCAGCTCCCCCAGCCGGGCGTAGGCCTCCCGCAGCGCACCCACTAGCCGGGCGTTCTCGATGGCCACCGCCGCCTGGGCGGCCAGGGCCACCAGCGTCTCCACATCCTCCTGGGCAAATCCCTTCTCATCCCGCTTGTTGACCGCCTCCAGCACGCCGATGCGGCGGTCCTTGATCTGCAGGGGCACCGCCAGCAGCGACCGCGTCTCGAAACCGATCCGCTCCCCCACCTCCCGATAGTGGCGGGGGTCGCGCCGGGCGTTGGCGACGATCATGGGCTCGCCGGAGGTGAGGACGGTCCCGGCGATGGACCCCTCGATCGGCACGGGGATGCAGGCGAGCTGACCCATCGGCTCGCTGGCCGCCGCGCGGAAGCGCAGCTCTCCCGTCCGGGCGTCCAGCAGCAGGATCGAGGCCCCCTCGCTCCCTGTCAGCTCCGCCGCCGTGGCGGCGATCTTCCTCAGAAGTGGCTCCAGAGCCACGGTGGAACTCAACTCCAAGCTGACGGCCAGGATCTTCTCCAGCCGTTGCACCCGCGCTTCCAGGTCGCTCACCCTATCCCTCCCCCAGGCAGGTCTCGATGGCCACCCCGACGTCTACCCCCTCGACGCGCAGCCCCCACCAACCCAGGAACTCCCGGTTGCCCGCCGGCCCCCGCAGCGGGGAGGTCATCAACCCCCGAAGACCCAGGCCCAGGTTGGCCGCTACCCGGGTGACCCGCTCCAGCACCTGCCGGTGCACTGCCGGATCTCGCACCACCCCTCCCTTGCCCACCTGCCGGCGTCCGGCCTCGAACTGGGGCTTGATCAACGCCACCACCTGCCCCCCCGGCCGCAACCAATCCACCGCCCGGGGGAGGATCAGCCCCAGCGAGATGAAGGAGACATCCACCGTCACCAGGTCCACCGGCTCCGGCAGCCGCTCCAGATACCGGGCGTTGGTCCGTTCCATCACTACCACGCGGGGATCGTTGCGCAGCCGCCAATCCAGTTGACCATACCCCACATCGATGGCATACACGCGGGCGGCCCCGTGCTGAAGCAGGCAGTCGGTGAAGCCGCCGGTGGAGGCCCCCACATCGGCCACCACCCACCCGGTCACCCCCAGCCCGAAACGGTCCAGGGCCGCCGCCAGCTTCTCCCCACCCCGGCCGACGAAGCGGGGACGGGGGGCCAGCTCGATGGGCAGATGGGACGCCACCAGAGCCCCAGGCTTATCCACTACCCGCCCGGCCACCCGGACCTCACCAGCCCGGATGAGCCGCTGCGCCTGGGCCCGGCTTTCCGCCAGCTTTCGCTCCACCAGCAACCGGTCGATCCGTTCCTTTTTCACTCTTGTTAAGGATACCCCAACGGGACGGTTTGGTCAAGCCTGTCGTTGCCCGCCCGCTCCCCTTGTGGTATACTTATCGCAATCGACCACTTCGTGGAGGATGGGAATGAAACACTTCTTGAACCTGGCCGACCTCACCCCCCAGGAGCTACGGGACCTTCTCGAACTGGCTATCGAGCTCAAAGAAGAGTGGAAGCGAGGCGGCAATCGGCCTCTCCTGGCGGGAAAGACCCTCGGGATGATCTTCCAGAAGCCCTCCCTTCGCACCCGCGTCTCCTTTGAGATGGCGATGATCCACCTGGGCGGGCAGGCCCTTTACCTCTCCCCCTTCGAGATCCAACTGGGCAAGCGGGAGAGCGTGGCCGATGTGGCCCGGGTCCTCTCCCGGTACGTGGACATCATTATGGCTCGGGTCTTCGCCCACTCCGACGTCGTCGTCCTGGCCAGGCACTCCCGCGTCCCCGTCATCAACGGCCTTTCGGACTACAACCACCCCTGCCAGGGGCTGGCGGACCTCCTGACCATCATCGAGAACAAGGGAAAGGACCTGCATGGGCAGAGGCTGGCCTTCGTCGGCGACGGGAACAACGTTGCCACCTCTCTCCTCTTTGGGACGACCAAGCTGGGGATGGACTTTGCCATCGCCGGGCCGCCGGGCTACGAGCTTCCGCCCGATGTGTGGGAACTGGGCCGGCGGTTCGCCGCCGAGAGCGGCAGCCGGCTCCTGGCCACGCACGACCCCATCGAGGCGGTGGCTGAGGCCGATGTCATCTACACCGACGTCTGGGCCTCGATGGGGCAGGAAGAGGAGGCGGAGCAACGGGCCCAGGTCTTCGGCCCCTACCAGGTCAACGCCGACCTGATCGCCCAGGCCCGGCCCGACACCATCGTGATGCACTGCCTGCCGGCCCATCGGGGGCAGGAGATCACCGACGAGGTGGCCGACGGCCCCCACTCCGTCCTGTGGGACCAGGCCGAGAACCGGATGCACGCCCAGAAGGCTATTCTAGTAGACCTGCTGACATAGCGTCTCTCTCAGACAGGCTCATAACGGCAGGCACGCTTGGGGGTTTCCGTGGCTGGAGACCGCACGATATATGAAGAGGCACTCCGCACCGGCTCCGCCCGGGCCTGGGAGCAGCGCTGGGAGGAGGCCGTTGCCGCCTACCAGCGGGCGCTAGACGAGTTCCCCGACGACCCCGATGCCCTCAGCGGCCTGGGGCTGGCCCTCTCCGGGGCGGGACGCCTGGAGGAGGCGCTCCAGGCCTTCCGACGGGCCGCCGAGGTCGAAAAGGAGGACCCCACCCTGCTGGAGCATACCGCCCAGGTCCTGGAACAACTGGGACGGGCCCAGGAGGCCGCCCGAGCCTACCTGGCGGCAGCGGAGCGGCACACCCACCGACAGGCCCCTAGCCTGGCCCTGCAACGATGGAAGGACGCCGTCCGGGTTGACCCCAGTTGCATCCCCGCTCGCGTCCATTTGCTGCGGGCCTACCTGACCCAGCACAAGACCTACGAAGCGCTGGCGGAGTACTTGGCGCTGGCCAACGTCTACCAGGCCCAGGGCCAGACGCAACAGGCGTTGGAGCTCTGTCAGCACGCGCTCAAACTGGACCCCCACAACCCGGAGGTGCTGGCGCTTATGGACCGCCTCCGTCTTGGAGAGGGGGCCCCGCCCTCCCCGGTGGGGACCGGCCCGCTGGACTTCCCTTCCCCACAGGAAGAGATGATCGGCGAGAAGGGTAACCCCGTGGAGACGACCCGCCAGAAGGCCCTGGCCGACCTAGCCGAGGCGGTCTTCGACGAGACGCCCCCCCAGACCGGTCCCCTGATCCTGCGGCCCCTCTCCAAACGGCAGGTGGACGCCCTGATCAGCAAAGCCCTCGACTGCCAGACCAAGGGGGAGATCGACATGGCCATCGAGTGCTACGAGGAGGTCCTACAGGGAGGCGTTATCCAGCCGGCGGTCAACTTCAACCTGGGGCTCCTCTACCAGCAACAGCTTCGCTTCGAGGAAGCCGTCGAGCAGTTCCAACGGTCGATCGACACACCGGAGTACCGGCTGGGCAGCCACTTCGCCCTGGGCGAATGCTACCGGGCGCTGGGCCAGATCGACCAGGCCCTCGCCCACTTCATCGAGGTGCTCAAGATCGTGGACCTGGGGACGGTGCGGCGGGAACAGGCCGACGATCTGATCCAACTGTACGAGGAACTGGCCCACACCTACGCCGCCAAGGGGGAACGGGAGCAGGCGGTCGAGTTTGTCAACACCCTCATCTCCTTCCTGAACGAGAAGGGATGGGAGGATAAGGTGGCCCAGGCACGACAACGGCTGGACGCGCTGGCCCGCGAGGGGCCGGTTCTCAGCCTGGCCGAGATCCTCGCCGTCCCTGGCTCCCAGCGCATCCTGCAGTCCATCGGCCTGGCCCAGGAGTACCAGCGGCGGGGTATGGGATACGCCGCACTGGATGAGCTGGGCCACGCGATCAGCCTGGCCCCCACCTTCCTCCCCGTCCATCGGCAGATGGGGGAAACGCTGGTCAGCATGGGCCGGGTGGACCGGGCAGTGGCCAAGTTCCTGGTCATCGCCGACGTTTACCGGGTGCGGAGCAACTTCTCCCAGGCTATGGCGATGTACGAGCGGGCACTGCGCCTGGCTCCGATGGACGTGGCGGTACGAACCCGGCTGATCGACCTCCTCGTCAGCCACGGGGAGATCGACCGGGCGCTGGAGCACTACCTGGCCCTGGGCGATACCTACTACCAGATGGCCCAGTTGGACCGGGCCAGGGAGAAGTACAACGAAGCCCTCCAACTGGCCCCCCGGGGCGACCCCAAACGCGGCTGGACCGTCCGTCTCCTCCACCGGATCGGCGACATCGATATGCAGCGGGTGGACTGGCGACAGGCCATAAGGGTCTACGAGCAGATCCGCGACCTGGCCCCCGACGACGAAAGGGCCCGCCTGACCCTGATGGAGCTCTACCGTCGCTTCGACCGGCCGGAGAGGGCCATCCGGGAGCTGGACGACCTGCTGCGGCTCTACCGGCAGACCGGTAGGACGCAGAAAGCGATCGCCATCCTCCAGGAGCGGGTGGAGGAGCAGCCCGACAACATCCCGCTGCGCGCCCGGCTGGCCCAGGTCCACCTGAACGCCGGAAACGTAACGGAAGCCCTGCAGCAACTGGACGTCTTGGGCGACCTGCAGCTCCAGGCCGGGCACATGAAGGACGCCATCGTCACCATCAAGGCCATCCTGCGCCTCAATCCACCCAATGCCGATGCCTACCGGCAACTGTTGGAGCAGTTGACGGCGGGCTAGGCCGACGAGTAGCCCCCCCGATGCGCGCAGCGATCCTCACCATCGGCGACGAGCTCATCTGCGGCTACCGGCTGGACACCAACACCCAGACCATCGCCCGGTGGGTGACGGTGGAAGCTACTCTCTCAAAGGAAGGGGTCGAACCACTGGCCGTAGAGGTCCGCCGGATGGCGGGGGCGGACGTGGGGCTGGCCGCCGGCGCCATCCTCTGCCCCCAGGACGGCCTGTCGGGCCGACCCTACGGGGTGCTGGTCGCGGCGGTGGATCTAGGGGGCGATGTGACTCGCCGGCGGTTCAGCTACAGCGGCGAGCGGTCGCGGGTCCGGGACCTGGCCGCCGACGCGGTGTTGAACCTGCTGCGGCTTCGATTATTGGGGAGATGGAGCCGTCGCCAGCCGCATCCAGTTGATACCAGACCGGGCCGAGCTCCTGAATGTCGGCGCGGTGGGCCTCCCAGGAAGCGCGGGCCCGGTCAGCGTCCCAGGAGGTGGGCATCCAGGCGGCGACTCGGTTGAGGGCGGCCCCCTGCGACCGCACCTGAGCGACGTAGAGCCCCGTCAGAAGGGTGAGGCCCGCCAGGGCGACCGTGAGCAGGCAGCCCGTGCGCAGCCACTTCGACATCCGCCCCCCTATCCCCCAGGCCAGACAGGGGTAGCCGGCGCGACGCCGGGGATGCCGGCGACCGGCGTCGCGCCACCACGGAGAGACGGCAAACCTGTGTGCATCGCGGCGGGATGGTAGCACAGAACCAACCAACGGGCAAGTGGAGGGACAGCGGAGCCCCGATCCGTCCGGTACGCCTCATCCCCGCCGCACCAGCCATACCGACTCCCCCCGTCGTCCGTGGCCCCGCTCCAGATCGGTCATCCACAGCACGAGGGGGCGGGGGCCGGCCCAGAAGAAGACCTCAGATCGAAGCCTATCGAGCACCTGGGGGTCCGGCGCCACGAAGCAGAGGTGGCCGTCGCCCAGGGTATAGCACGCCCCCCAGCGATCCTCCCGCTCCGGCAGGGGCCGGTTCAGGTCCTCCACCTCCACCGGGAGGGCCCTCCCCCCCAGCCGTGCCATCAGGTCGGGCAGGAAAGCCCCGCCGCCGGGGATGGGGAGAGGCTCGGGTAGGGGGTCCACATCATAGCCGGCTGCAGCCAGGAGACTCGCCGCCGCCCGCACCATATCCCACCGGTCCGGCCCAGGGCGGGCCTGGAGCGGGCCGGCTTCCGGGGCGGGGGCGGTCCCCGCTCCCTGAAGCTGCTGCC
>DQUX01000310.1 GCA_015662065.1 Anaerolineales bacterium
ACGAGCAGTCGATGTGCTTCGGCACGACGGAGTACCCCTGGGACGACCGGGAGGCGATGCGGCGGGCGCTGCGGGGGGAGACGCTGGATACGCTGCCGACGGCACGGCGATAGTAGGTGCATCGCACCTGTGCTATCGAGGAAATGCATCCCGGTCTGGTTTCAGGTTTCAGGTTGCGGCCTGAAACCTGAAACTTTGTAACCCGAAACTGCGTATATAGAGTAGCAGGAGCCACAAGCACGTGATGGACGAAACCGGTTGGATCCAGCGAGCCCGAGAAGGGGACGTCGGGGCGTTCGGCCGCCTGGTCCAGACCTACCAGACGCCGGTCTACAACCTGGCCTGCCGGATGCTGGGGGACCGGATGGAGGCGGAGGACGCAGCGCAGGAGACCTTCCTGCGGGCCTTCAGGAGCCTGAACCGGTATGACCCGGGCCGCCCCTTTCTAACCTGGCTTCTCTCCATCGCCGCCCACCACTGCATAGACCGGCTCCGCCGCCGACGGCCAGCGCTGCCGCTGGACAGCCTCCCGCTGGGGAGCGACGGGGAGGACCCGGAGGCAGCGCTGGAGCGGCGGGAGGCCCGAGAACGAGTGCAGCAGTTACTGATGGCCCTCTCCCCCGTCGACCGGGCGGCGGTGACGCTCCGATACTGGTACGATTGTTCCTACGAGGAGATCGCGGGGATGCTGGATCTGACCGTGAGCGCGGTGAAATCCCGGCTGCACCGGGCCCGCCGGAGGCTGGCCCGGACCCTGGTGGAGACGACCGATGAAGTGTGAGCAGGCGCTAAAGGGAATGACGGATGCGTTGGACGGGGAACTGAGCCCCGGCGACCAGGCGGCACTGGAGGACCACCTGGCCCGCTGCACCGACTGCCGGGCGGAGTGGGACCGATTGCAGGCAGTGGAGCGGCTGCTGCGGGAGGCCCCGATCACCCCGCCTTCGGCAGGGTTCACGGGGCGGGTGCTGGCCCGATTGGATCGACGACGGCGGATCTGGCAGGCCGCGCTGGGCGGGCTGGCTCTGACCGCAGGAATGGCGGCCATCACCTTCTTGAGAGTGGCCCCGGCTGTCTGGACCCTGCCGGACTTGGCAGGAGGTCTCTCAGCCCTCTCCCGCACAGGATCCGCACTGTTCACCCACCTGACCGACGCAGCCGGTACTCTGCTCAATTCTCTCTGTCTCACCGCCAGGGCCCTGGCCCTCCCCGTCGCACCGATGGTCCTCTGCGGCCTGACCGCAGCGCTAGTGGGCAGCCTGGTGTGGCTGGGTCTCATCCGATGGCTACAACCCGCGAGAGTATCGGTAAGGAGATGACAGATGCGACAAACCACATTGGTTCTGGCCGCGACACTGCTGGCCCTCAGCAGCCTGGCGTGCAGCATCACCATCCCCGCCCTCCCCGATGTCGACATCTCCCGGTTGGAGGTGGGGCCGATGAAGGAGTACGAAGAGCAGGTCCCGTGGGAAGGGGAAAAGGAAGCGCGCGTGGACATCCGCTTCGGCGCTGGGGAGATCACCCTCGCCGTCGGCGATCCCGATCCCCTTTTCTCCGGCCTCTTCCGCACCAACGTGGCCGAGTGGGCCCCCGAGGTAAGCTGGCGAGACGGCATCCTCCGCATCGAGCAGGGCCACACCCGTGGGATACCGGACCCAGGGGCGGAGAACGAGTGGGACCTCCACTTCTCCCCCGAAGTGGAGATGGAGATGAACCTGGAGATCGGAGCGGGCGACGGGGAGCTGGACTTCACCGGATTGGCGCTGACAGAGCTCTCTCTGGAGATGGGAGCCGCCGATCTGGTCGTGCGGTTTGATGAACCCAACCCCGTCCCAATGGACGACCTGCTCATCCGCACCGGAGCGGCCAATCTGCGGGTGGACGGGATCGGCAACGCCAGCCCGGAACGGGGACGGGTGGAGGGTGGTGTCGGCAATCTGCTCCTGGATTTCGGCGGCGAATGGCGCGGATCCGCCCGAGTGGAGGTTCTGGCAGGGGCTGGTTCGCTGACACTGCGGATACCGGAGAGCGTGGGCGCTCGGGTAGAGGTGGAGGGAGGTATGAGTAACATCGGGGCAGACGATGGGTTCATCCTCTCCGAAGGCGCCTACCTCAACGAGGCCTACGGCGAGGCGGAGATAGAGCTGCTCATCGAGCTCACGGTAGGGTTGGGCAGCGTACGACTGGAGTCGATCGGCGAGTGATCGGCGAGGAGGTGATCCGATGCGTGGCTTGCGAATCGTCTGGATGGCCCTGCTGGCGGTGGTGCTGCTTGTGCCGGCCGCCCCGGCGCTGGCTTTCGATGGCGGTCGGCCGGATGGACAGGTGATCTTCGGAGATGACTTTACCCTGGAGGCCGGAGAGAGACTGGACGGGGACCTGGTGGTCTCCGGCGGCAACGTCACCCTGGAGCCAGGCAGCCAGGTGGATGGGGATGTGGTCGTCTGGGGGGGCGACGTGGAGGTGGGCGGGATCGTGGAGGGGGACCTGGCGGCGTTTGGCGGGAACGTCGACCTGCAGGAGACCGCCGTCGTCGACGGGGACCTGGTGGTGATCGGCGGGCGGGTGGACCGGGATGAAGGAGCCGTGGTGCGCGGCGAGCAGATCGTGAATCCCGGGAGGACAATAATAAAGTTGAGAGGCTGGCCTGTGGTAATCCCCTTTGGGCCCGGACCCATTCCCTTTGGGGGCCTGCACTTCACCGGCTACTCGCTGCTCTGGGAGGGGCTGCGGACGGTGCTTTCGGTGTTGCTGATGGCCGGGCTGGCCGGGCTGGTGGCGGTGCTGTGGCCCCGCCCGGCGGCCCTGGTGGGGCGGGCCTCCCTGGAGGCCCCGTTGCCCTCCCTGGGGGTGGGGCTGTTGACAATCCTGGTGGGGGCGGTTGTCGTGATCGGCCTGGTAGTCACCCTCTGCCTGGCGCCGGCGGGGCTGGCGGCAGCGGTGGCGGTGGGGGTGGCGGCGGTCTTCGGGTGGGTTGCCCTGGGTATCCTGATCGGGGAGCGGGTGCTGGCCGCCTTGACGCCTCGGTCGGTCAGCCCCTTCTGGTCGGCCGCGCTCGGGGCGGGCCTGCTCACTCTCCTGAGCGGCCTCCTGCACCTGATCCCCTGTGTGGGGTGGACGGGGGGCTTTTTGGTGACCTGCGCGGGGCTGGGAGCGGTGGTGCTGACCCGCTTCGGCACGGTGGACTACCCCCCTGCCGTCCCCACGCCGCCCGTCCCGGCGGGGGAGCCCGAATAGCGCCAGCCCAGGCAGGACAAGCGATCTTCTCTACTATGTAGGACGGGCTGACAGCCTGTCCTACACTATGTTGCGCCCTTTCCGCCCCGCGACCGGAAGTCGCGGGCTCTCCCGCCTGGCGAGGGTTCTCCCACCGCCCTCCACATCTCCACAAGCGACTTGGAAAAAAAGCAGATCATGGTATCATTCCCCGAACCCCACAGGGGAACCTGGGAGATTCTACCGAAATGGTCAGAGCAAGGAGAAAGAACAAGTGAGGAACATCGCTGTCGTCGGAGTGGGCTACGTGGGCCTGGTCACCGGGGCATGCTTTGCCGATCTGGGCAACCGGGTGATCTGCCTGGACATCAACGAGGAGAAGATCGAGGGGCTGAAACAGGGCATCATGCCCATCTACGAGCCTGGGCTGGAGGAGCTGGTGAAGCGAAACGTGCGGGCCGGTCGGCTATCCTTTACCACCTCCTACGCTGAGGCGCTGAAAGAGGCGGAGTTCGCCTTCATCGCCGTGGGCACGCCGGAGGGGGTGGACGGCGAGGCCGACCTGCGGTACGTCCGTATGGCCGCCGAGTCCATCGCCGACACCCTCAACCATCCCCTCATCATAGTCAACAAGTCCACCGTGCCGGTAGGCACCGGCGACTGGGTCGCCGACATCATCCGCGCGCGGCGAGGAGGCGAGGTGGAGTTCTCCGTCGTCTCCTGTCCCGAGTTCCTCCGGGAAGGCTCCGCCATCAGCGATTTTATGAACCCCGCCCGCATCATCCTCGGTTCGGAGGACCGGGAGGCGGCGGAGAAGGTGGCCCAGCTCCACCTCCCGCTGCGCTCCACTATCATGATCACCGACCTGCGCACGGCGGAGATGATCAAGTACGCCTCCAACGCCTTCCTGGCGACCCGCATCTCCTTCATCAATGAGATCGCCAACATCTGTGAGGCCCTGGGGGCAGACGTGAAAGAGGTCGCCACCGGGATGGGCTACGACCCCCGTATCGGCCCGGCCTTCCTGGACCCCGGCGTGGGCTACGGGGGCTCCTGCTTTCCCAAGGATGTCAAAGCACTGGCCCATATGGCCTCCACCCACGGCCGCCATCCCCAGTTGCTCCACGCCGTTATGGAGATCAACGCCGACCAGCGCCGCCAGGTGGTGTGGAAACTGCGAGAGATGCTCGGGGAGCTGAAAGGCAGGACCGTAGGGCTCTTGGGCCTGTCCTTCAAACCCAACACCGACGATATGCGGGAGGCACCGTCGGTGACCATCGCCCGCTACCTGATGGCCGAGGGGGCACAGGTGCGCGCCTACGACCCCGCGGCGATGGAGAACGCCCGCCGGATCCTGCAGGATGTGGAGCTGGCCCCCGACCCCTACACGATGGCCGAGGGGTGCGACGCCCTGGTGGTGGTGACCGAGTGGAACGAGTTCAAACACCTGGACCTGAAACGGATCCGAGACCTGATGCGCCAACCGGTGCTGATGGACGGGCGCAACATCTACGATCCCGCCGCCGTGCAGGCGCTGGGCTTTGCCTACCGGGGAGTCGGACGAGGGCATAACGGCGAGGGGACGCGGTAATGAGGCAATGGCGGCTTGTGCTCGCCCCCCTGGTAGCGGGCTTGTCGGCGTGTACCCCCCCCGTGGGCACGGGCAGCCAGCCGACCGCCGGGCTCATCCCAACCCCATCCCCAGGCCCAACAGCCACGGCGGCCCCCGCGCGCACGCTGCCGGATACGCCCACGGCCACCCCGACCA
>DQUX01000403.1 GCA_015662065.1 Anaerolineales bacterium
CAACAACACTTTACCGGGAGACTACCTGAATTTGAACGGTCAAGCCGCTCCCGCCCGGCGACCTCGATCGTCGGCAGCTCCCCCCCTCCGTACGGGCAGGAGAAGCCCGCGGCCGGGCTACCGGCGCTCGGCTGCCCGGCGAAAAGGGCCCAACCGATCCTAACCATCCTGGTGAGGTGCTAAGACGGTTTAGGACTTCCCCCGCCAGAGGGGAAGAAGCACCCCCACCTTTGACACCAGCCATCCGCCGCCGAAGCCGAGGAGGAATATTGCCCCCGCCCCCGCCAATTGGGCGAGCGACTGGCCCGGCCCATCCCCCAGCATACCGGGAGCGGCCAGGAAGCCCGCCACCCCCTGACCGGCGACCTGGCGGTACATCTCCAGGCCGACGCCGTTCCACCCCTGCCCGGCGCGCCCGTCGGCGAAGAGGGCGACGGAGAGAAGGCCCCATAGCCCGGCCAGGCCCGCCATCGGTACGGCTCCCGTGGCGTCGTCCAGACGGAGCAGCCGATCGACGAGGTAGATTCCCAGGGGAAGGGCAAACCCGGCGACGGCCCCTACCACCAGGGCGGCCCAGGCGGGCAGAAAAGGGGCACCCGCTGCGACGGCGACCAGGCCGGAGGCCGCCCCGCGGGCCACCATCAGCGGTTCGTTGCGGCCCAGCGCAAGCCAGCAGTACAGGGAGGTGACCAGAGTGGCACCGGCGATCCCCAGCAGCCCGCCTACCACCGTCCGCCCAGGGGTCACCTGCGCCCCGGCGACGTGGAAGGGAGTGCCCAACCCCCACCCCAACCAGCCCACCGTCGCCAGGAGCACGCCCAGGTTGGCCAAGAGAGGAAAATGGGCTGGAGGCATCTCGGCAGGCCCGGCTTGGGGCTCCTTCCGCCCTAGGGCGACCAGCCCTCCCAACGAGACCGCGCCGGCCAGGAGGAAGACCACGCCACTTCCGGCGTAGTCCACAAATCCATGCCCCCACCCTACTGTCCGCCCCAGGGCGGCCAACCAGCCGCCCCCCCAGGCCCAGCAGGCGACGAGGGGGAAGAGAAACGCGGCGGTGAGAAGGCCGAGCAGCACGGCCAACCCTCCTCTGCCCCGCCGCCCCACAGCCAGGACGGGCAACAGGACAGCGGCGGCGGCCATCGGAAGGTAGGTGGCGAAGAGGAGAAGCGCTTCTGGCGTGCCACCATCGCCGAGGAGGAGGAACCCATCCAGACCAAGAACACCCCAATACAGCCCGGCCTCCACCCGGTAGCCGACCAGCGCATCCAGCCCGGCAAGCCCCGGCAGATCCGACACCACGCCCGCCCCGCCCAGGTGGAACGCGAACCCCACGGCAAAGTACCCTACAACGGCCAAGGCCAGCGCCACCAGCCCCCGCGTCGCAGCCTGCCGGCCTCGCTCCGGTTCCACGCCGCCCCACGCAAGGAGAAAGAAGCCGATCGGGGCCAAGTAACTAAAGATCAATGGAAGCCACGCTTCGGTTGTCATACCTCTCCTTACCGACGTCGCTCGAGTTCCTATCTTACCAGAAGATTAGATTTTCGCAAAACGTAGCCTTTCCTAGGGAAAGGTTCGACTTTCGTTG
>DQUX01000365.1 GCA_015662065.1 Anaerolineales bacterium
CCGCCATCGCCCGGGCCGAGCTCCTCCAAGAGCTTCTGAGCCGCCCGGTCGCCCCGCCCCAACCGGTGCGGCGGGAGCGATGGCAGCGGGTGGGCTGGACCGTGCAGCGGCTCGTCGTCGGCCTGCTGCTGCTCCTGACCATCTTCGCCCCGATGGTGATCCCCCTGCCCCTTTTCAGCACCCCGCCCGCCCCGGCCGCGGACATCCTCTTCCAGGCCATCCAGCAAGCGACCGGGCCGGACGTCCCGATTATGGTGGCCTTCGAGTACGGGCCGGCGGAGGCGGACGAGATGGATCGGGTGGCCGAACCCATCCTGCGCCACCTGCTCGAGCAGGGGAGCCGCCTGGTGGTGGTGAGCACCCGCCCCGAGGGGCCCGCCGTCGCCCAGGCCCTCCTGACGGCGCTGACGTCGGAAGAGGAGCGGAGCCGCCGGGTGGCAAACCTGGGTTACCAACCGGGGCAGGCCACCGGCATTCAGGACCTGCTGACCGGCCCGGACCAACGGACGGAGATCAACACGGGGCTACCGGCAGCCCAGACCGACGCGATGAGGGGGGTGCACACCGCCGCGGATGTCGCTATGATCGTGGTGCTGGCCGCCCAGCCCGACGACCTGCGCGCCTGGGTGGAGCAGACCTCCCTGACCCACCCCGACCTCCCGCTAGTGGCCGGGGTCAGCGCCCGGGTGGAGCCGCTGGCCACACCTTACTTGGACCCCGGAACCGGGCAGTTGCAGGGGCTGGTATCCGGCCTGATCGGCGCCACCGCGTACGAGGAACAACTGGGCACGGGCGGACGGGCCGGTTTCTACCTGAACTCATTGGGCGTGGCCCAATTGGGGATGGTGGCGCTGATGCTGCTGGGCGGGCTCATTTTCCTGGCAGGAGGACGCAGACGATGACGTTGGACCTGATCGGGGTGGCAGTCGGTATGCTGCTGACGGTCTTGATCCTCAGCTATCTCATCTTCGGCGACAACCCGCTCTACCGGCTGGCCTTGCACCTGCTTGTCGGAGCGACGGTAGGCTACGGGGTCGCCGTCACCACCACCACCCTCTTCCTGCAGACGATCCTCCCGGCCCTCCAGGGGGGCACGGCCGAGCGATACGGCATGGTGATCCCCCTCATTCTGGGATTGCTGATGCTCTTCAAAGGCTTTCCCCGCTGGGCCACCCTGGGCAACCTGTCCACCGCCTTTCTCATCGGCGTGGGAGCGGCGGTGGTGACCGCCAGTGCGCTCCTGGGGACCATCCTGCCCCAGGTCACCGCCTCCGGCCGCCTCTCCGACTGGCTGAGCATGGGCTCCCCCGGGCTGGTGAACGGCCTGCTGGTGGCCGGCGGCACGATCTGCGCCCTCCTGGCGTTCGCCTTCACCCTCCCCCGCCGCCGCGCCCTGCGGGGTCTGTGGAACAGCACTGTGGGGGTGGCCGGGCGTATCGGGCGGGTCTTCCTGCTATCCGCCTTTGGCGCCGCCTTCGCCGCTGCCCTCACCGCCAGCCTCTCCATCCTCATCGGGCGCATCTACGCTATCGTCGAGGGCGTACAGGACCTCTTACATCTGCTGGGAGGATAGACAGAGCGTATGGCCACAGAGCAGGGCATCGGTTCAATCCTGGTCGTTGACTGTGGCACCGTGCTGACCAAGGCGGTGCTGCTGGACCGGGTGGACGGCGCCTACCGCTTCGTGGCGCGCGGCGAGGCACTGACTACGATCGAGCCCCCGTGGCAAGACATCGCTCTGGGGGTCCAACACGCCATCGAACAGATCGAGGACATCACCGGCTGGGTCCTGCTGGACGGGCAACATCGCTTGATCACCCCCCAGAAAAATGGCATCCGGGGGGTAGACGCTATGGTGGCCACCAGCAGCGCTGCGCGCCCCATCCGAGTGATGCTGGCGGGGCTGGTGCCGGAGCTGAGCCTCGCCAGCGCGATGCGGGCCGTGTCGGGCACCTACACCACCGTGGAGGGGTTCATCACCCAGGACCCCGCCCGCGGGATGTCTGAAGAGGAGCAGGTACAGCTCATCCTGAAACACCGGCCCGACGTGATCTGCATCGCCGGTGGCACAGATGGCGGAGCCGTCATCCCGGTGCTGGAGATGGTGCGGACGGCGGCGCTGGCCAGCTCGATGATGGAGGAGAAAGAGCGGCCCCGCCTCCTGTTCGCCGGCAACACAGCCCTGCGCCAGCGCGTGGTGGACATCGCGGGGGGGCAGATGGAGGTCTACTCCGTAGATAACGTCCGCCCGACGCTGGACTCCGAGAACCCGGCCGGGGTGCAGGCAGAGATGGACGATCTATATCAAGAGCAGCACCTGGGAGCCCTGCCGGGGGTCGGGATCCTCAACCAATGGAGCAGCCTGCCCCTCCTCCCCACCGCCACAGCCTTCGCCCGGATCGTCCAGTACCTCTGGTATCTGGATGAATCCCCAAAAGGGACGCTGGGGATCGACCTGGGTGCGGCCCAAACCACCGTGGCGGCGGTCTTCGGCGGGCGGCTCTTCGTCACCGTCCGGGGCGATGTGGGCTCCGTCTACGGTAGTCAGCGCATCCTGGCGAAGCGAGGGGCCGAATCCATCGCCCGCTGGGTGCCCGCCCTCATCACGCCGGAGGAGGTGGTGGGCATGCTGCTCAACCGGGAGATGCATCCCGGCAGCATACCCGAGGAGGTCCTGGAACTACGGCTGGAGCAAGCGGTGGCGCGAGAGGCCATCCGCGAGGCGCTCCAGACCGCCCGGCCCGGCTGGCGACCCGGAAGCGCCCAACCCTACCCCCGGCTGACCCCCCTGTTCGACCCGATCCTGGTCAGCGGTGGCGTTCTGTCGGGAGCCCCCCGCCCCGGTCAAGTGGCCCTGATGGTGCTGGACGCCGTCGAGCCTATCGGGGTGAGCACGCTCCTGCTGGATACGCACGGCCTGGCACCCGGGCTGGGGGCCGCGGCCGGCCTGAAGCCGCTGGCAACGGTAGAAACCCTCGACGGCGGAGGGATTGTCAACCTGGCAACGACCATCGTCCCTGTGGGGACGGCGCGGAAAGGGGAGATCGTCCTTCACGTCCGCATCCGGTACCAGGACGGAGGCACGCTGGAGGTGGAGGTGCCCTATGGATCGCTGGAAGCCCTCCCCCTGCCGCCCGGTCAGGAGGCGGTGTTGGAGCTACGCCCCCGCGCCCGCTTCGATGTGGGGTTGGGCGGGCCCGGCAAAGGGGGTAAGCAGCGGGTCCGGGGCGGGCTGGCGGGGCTGATCGTCGACGCCCGCGGCCGGCCTCTCCAACTTCCCTCCACCCCCCAGGAGCGACAGACTCAGGTTCAGCAATGGTTGTGGGACGTGGGAGGATAGACCGATGCGCTTCTACCCCCCCCAGACCGTTGTCTCGCCTTTGACCCTGATCCGTCGGGAGCGTCCTTTGCCGGCACCGGGGGAGATTCTGGTGCGCGAGGGAGAACGGGTGGACCCGGTTCACGTCATCGGTCGTGCCCGCGTGCCGGGCGAGTTCCGCATCGTCAACATCGCGCGAAGCCTGAATATCCCTGCCCGCGCCGTCCGTCGCTACCTGAAGGTGAAACTCAACCAGGAGGTCAAGCGAGGGCAGGTCCTCGCCGCCCGGGGGGGACTGGTAGGGCAGACCTGCCGCTCTCCCATCGACGGCGAGGTGGCCGCCGCCGGCGGCGGACGGGTCATCATCAAGGCCCCGCCCCGGGAGGTGGAGGTCCGCGCCGGCTACTACGGCACAGTGGCTCGGGTCGTCCCGGACCAGGGCGTGATCATCCAGGTCTCCGGCACCCTGATCCAGGGAGCGTGGGGAAACGAACAGGAGGGCGTCGGCGTCCTGCGCACGACGGTGGAGAAGCCGGAAGAGGCCCTCCAGGGCGAGAGCGTCAACGGCTCTTGCCGGGGCACCATCCTGGTCGGTGGTTCCGGCCTGGACCGGGAGGTCCTGGAGCGCGCGTTGGAATTGCAGGTTCGGGGGATCATCGTGGGCGGCATCCCTCCGGAGCTGTTGGAGAAGGTGTGGGAACTGCCCTTTCCGCTGATCGCGACGGAGGGCATCGGCGCGGTCCCGATGTCCGCCCGCATCTTCCAATTGCTCTCCACCCACGATGGGCGAGAGGCCGTCATCGACGGGCGCTTCCGGAGTCGGTTGAAAGCCCTCCGGCCGGAGATCATCATCCCCCTGCCGGCAGAGCCGGGGACGGACCGGCTGCGGTTCCAAGACGCCCCCCTACAGGTGGGCGACCGGGTGCGGGCAGTGCGCGCACCCCACACCGGCGTGACGGGCACCGTGCTGGACCTGCCAATCACGGCGCGTACGGCCACAGGCGCGCGCCTCCCGGCAGCTAAGGTGCAACCGGAGAACGGGAAGGACCCCCTCCTGATCCCGGTGGTCAATCTGGAGGTCCTGCGCTAGGGCCCACCATCCCAACCTTCGCCGGTCGTCCGAGGAGGGCCGGCGGGAGGAGGCGAGCATGGAGAACATGGACCTGAGTCTGGAGGAGATGGAAGAGGTCGAAGAGGGGGACGAACGGCAGAACCGCACCTTCATCCTCCTGGTGGGAATTATGGGCGGCCTACTTCTGATCGGCATCATCGCCTTCTGCGCCTGGGTGTTGCTCGTCGGGCGGGGCATGATCGGAGGGCAGGCAGCCATCCCCCCCACCGCCACGGTTGTGGAGGGGGTGGCGGCGGCGGAAGCGACGGCCACCGCCGAGGCGATAACGCCACCGGAGGTCACCCCCGAGGCGACAGAGACGGAGGCGGCACCATCCCCCACACCGACGGCAACATCGCGGCCAAGCCCCAGCCCCACCCCCACACCGGAGGCGACCCGACCCGGGACGCCGGTTGGCGCTGCCCAGGTGACGCCCACCATCGGCCCAGCCCGCACACCACGGCCGACGACCCCCACCATCACCAGGACCCCGGCGACGGCCTCCGCTCCCGCCGAAACCGGCATCGGGGCCTTCACAGCCGTGATCCTGGCTACAGGGCTCCTCCTGCTCCTGATCGTCGCCCGTCGATTGCGCACCGCCCACTGAGCACCTGTCGGTCCGAAAAAACAAGGGCGCCGACGTGCGGACTCGGGTCCGCCGTTGGCGTCTCTCGTGTCCCGCGAGGAAAGAGAGAATGGAGAACCTGAGCCGCCCCCAAGAACGGGCCTGCGTGGGTGAGCACCTCGCCGATGGTGAATGCTGCGCCGTCGTCGGCTTGAGCAACACCGGCAAGTCCGCCCTCCTGCGCGGTCTATGCACCCTGGAGGGCCGCCCACCGACGCTGAACGAGGAGACCGCCTCGTTTTTCTACATAGACTGCAACCGGATGCTAGACCTCTCCGAGCAGGGGTTCTACGAGGCGATCCTGCGCGCTGTCCGCGCACGGCTGCGGGAGATGGCGGCCCCTCAGGAACTGATGGAGCGCCTGGAGCAGGCCTACAGGGACGTCGTCGAGCCGCGCAACCCCCTGGCGATCCCCCTGGGCTTCAACGATGGGATGGAGAGGCTTTGCGAGGCCGGACGCCGGGTGGTGTTCCTTCTAGATGAGTTCGACGAGCCCTTCGGTGCACTGGAGGGCCGGATCTTCCTTAACCTGCGCGCGCTGCGGGACCGGTACCGGGAGGGGTTGGTGTACGTCACCGCCACCGCGCGGGCGCTGGAGGAGGTGCGAAACGACCCGGAGACGGCCGAGTTCCGGGAGCTCTTCGCCGGGCGGGTCTGCATGCTGGGAATGCTGAAAGAGACTGAAGCCCGAGAGGTGATCGCACGGATGGCAACGGAGGAGGGGTTTTCCCTGAGCAAACAGGAGGTCCACTTCATCGCCCGCGCGGCCGGGGGGCACCCCGGGCTCCTGAGGGGGATCGCTCGGCTTCTCATCCGCGCCCAGGCCGCCGCCCCTCAGACCTATGAGCGGATGGGCGTCTCGCTGGTGGAGGAGGCCCTGACAGGGGATCAGGTGGTCCGGGGAGAGTGCGACAGGCTGTGGGCCCAGTTGACGCCAGTGGAGCAAGACGGGTTGCTGGCCCTGAGCCGTGGGGAGGCCCTCGCGAGGGAGGAGAGGGAACATCTCCATCGGCTGGGACTGGTGAACGCCGACGGCGCGATTTTCGGCACCGCCTTTGCCGCTTTCGTGCGCCAGTGGGGCCAGCGCCGCCCGGACCTGCCCCGGGGGGTCTGGCTGGACGAGGACGCAGGAGAGGTATACGTGGACGGCCGCCGCATCCCCGTTCTCACCGACCTAGAATACCGGCTGCTCCAGGTCCTCTACCGCCGTATGGACAAGTTGTGCGACAAGTACCGGCTGGTGGAGGAGGTCTGGGGGGAATCATACATCGACGAGGTGGACGATGCCCGCATCGAGAAGCTGGTCAGTCGAGTGCGGGCGAAGGTGGAGGAGAACCCCGCCGACCCCCGCTACCTGATCACCGTGCGCGGCCGTGGCTACCGGCTGCTGAGCCGCCCGAAGTGATCCGGTTGTCAAGAACGACCGATGTGGTATAATCTTGTCGAAGGACGGGCCACCCTAGCTCAATCGGCAGAGCAACCGCTTCGTAAGCGGTCGGTTGTCGGTTCAAGTCCGACGGGTGGCTCCATTCCCTGGGCCCCGGCGGCGACGGGGCCTTTTGCGTGATACGATGGCTCAGACGACACATAAACGAGATCCGTGGCGTCTGGTCTGGCGTCTGGCGACGGCGGACCGCTCCCTGGCGATCCTCCTCCTCGTGCTGGCCCTCTACGTGTCGGTCCCAGTGCTCGTTCCTCAGGCCCCCACCGCCCCCCTCGCCGCCGACCGCTGGCTGAGCCAGGTCCAGGCCCGATTCGGCACGGCCACGGGAACCCTCTACCGACTTGGCCTGTTCTCGCTGGCAAGCTCCCCCCTCCCTCGCCTGCTCCTTACCGCCACTGCCTTCTTGCTCCTGACACGAACGGCCGCCGGGGCGGAGGCCCTCTGGAACGACCGGGGCCAGGAAAGCCGGGCCAGCCCGTTGCCCTGGACCGGCCTGTCGATGGGCCTGGCCCACGCGGGCTTTCTCCTCCTGCTTCTCGGCCTCCTGGTGGGCCAGGTCCGGGGATGGCGGGCAGGAGGACGGATCGGCCGCGCCGGGGATGTGCTGGATATCGCGGGGCATGGAGAAGTGGTCCTGGAAAACGACCAGTCCGGCAACATTCGATCTGGCCGTCCCGGGGTGACCGTGTACACGGTTGGCCGGGGGCCAGAGGTGACGGTCCGGGCCTACGATGCGGAAGGCCGGCCGCTGGAGCTTCAGCGGACCCCGCGAGAGGCCACCGTCTGGGAGTTGACCGTCCCCTTGGTCCCCGAATCTCCCGAGGCTTACTTCGCCGTGCCGGACGCCGAACTGGTCTGCCGGGTCAGCCAGCCTTCTTCGGCAGAGCCCACGGCCGACGCCCTCCTCCGGCTTGAGACCTTCCGCACGCCCACGGGTGAGCCGATCCAGACCGTGGAGGTGACGGAGGAGGAAATGGAGGTGGCGGTGGAGGAGACCCGCCTGGTGATCCGGCGCGGTTCCTATTTCATCCTGGACGTCGCCCACGACCCGGGGCGGTGGCTCAAGGGAGCGGGGCTTATCCTCGGTGCGGTGGGTCTTCTGGGCAGGTTGGCCTGTTCGCAGCGGCGCCCGCGCTGGCGGTCGGCCCTCCCCTTGGCTCTCGCCCTGCTATCCCTGGCGACTGCGGGAACGGCCCTGTGGAACCTGGCGGCGACCGGCCTGCTTTGGGACAACTCCCCGGTCCAGGCCGGGTTGACGGCGCTCTGGCTCGCGGTCCTGGCGGCGGAGCTGACTTCCTCACCCCAAGAGCGGACGGAAGCCGGGACAGGAGGAGAAGTATGAAGAGGCGGCCCATCATCATCGGTGTGGCCGGCGGCACGGGGTCGGGCAAGACCACCGTGGCGATGGAGATCCTGCAGCGCGTCGGCGCCGAGCACATCGCTTACATCCCCCACGATGCCTACTACCGCGACCTCAGTCACCTCCCCCCCGCCCAGCGGGCCCGGGTCAACTTCGATCACCCGGACTCGCTGGAGACCGAGCTCCTGATCCAACACCTCAAACGGCTGAGAGAGGGCGAGTCGGTGGAGATCCCCGTGTATGATTTCACCACCCACACCCGGTCGCGCGAGACACGCCGGGTCGGCCCGGCACCGGTCATCCTCGTGGAGGGGATCCTGGTCTTCTCCGAGCCCGCGCTGCGGGACCTGTTCGACGTCAAGCTGTACGTGGACACCGACGCCGACATCCGCATCATCCGGCGGCTACAACGCGACGTGCAGGAACGGGGCCGCACCCTTGAATCGGTGATCCAGCAGTACCTGACCACCGTGCGCCCGATGCATCTGGAGTTCGTCGAACCCAGCAAGCGATACGCCGACGTCATCATCCCCGAGGGAGGGTTCAACGAGGTCGCCATCGAGATGGTTGCCGCCCGCATCCGCGGGCTACTGGACCGGGAGCAGCCCCTGGCAGAGGAGGCCCCTTGAAACTCTCCGTCCTCATCCCGGTCTACAACGAGGCCGCTACCATTACCCACGTGGTGGAGCAAGTGATGGCCGTCAATATCGACAAGGAGATCATCATCGTGGACGACGGCTCCACCGACAGCACTTGGCAGGTCGTCCAGGAGCTGGCGGCCCGATGGCCGGAGGTGGTGAAGCCGCTGCGACACGAGCGGAACCGGGGAAAGGGAGCCGCGCTGCAGACCGCCGTCGCCCACGTCACCGGCGACGTCGTCATCACCCAAGACGCGGACCTGGAGTACGATCCTACAGAATACCCCCATCTGCTGGAGCCGTTCACATCACCGGAGGTCCAGGTGGTCTACGGCTCCCGCAACCTGCGGCGGAACCCCCGCTCCTCCTGGAGCTTCTACTGGGGCGGACGGCTCCTCAGTTGGCTGGCGAACCTCCTCTACGGCTCCCGCATCACCGATGAGGCCACCGGCTACAAGCTGTTCCGGTCCGACCTGTTCCGCAGCCTGGATATCCAGTCGGACGGCTTTGAATTCTGCCCCGAGGTCACGGCCAAGATCCTCCGCCGTGGGATCCATATCCACGAAGTCCCCATCTCTTACCAACCTCGGTCCCGCGAGGAGGGCAAGAAGATCAACTGGCGGGATGGGCTGGTCGCCATCTGGACGCTGATTCGCTACCGCTTCTTCGGAGAGTGAGGATGACCCTCTGGCTGGTGACGGGCGGTGCGGGGTTCATCGGCTCCCACCTGGTGGAAGCGTTGGTAGCACGAGGGGAGCGAGCGCGGGTGCTGGACGATTTCTCCACCGGTCGGTGGGAGAACCTGGCGGCGGTGACAGGCCAGGTGGAGGTAATAGAAGGGGACGTGCGGGACCGGGCGGCGGCAGCGCGGGCAGTCGACGGCGTGGAGGTGGTGATCCACCTGGCGGCCATTCCCTCGGTGCAGGCATCGGTGGAGGATCCTCAGCGGGTGATGGCCGTGAACTGTACCGGCACGCTGAACCTGCTGGAGGCAGCGCGGGCGGCGGGGGTGCGCCGCTTCGTCTTCGCCTCCTCGGCGGCGGTCTACGGCGATCAAACCGACCTGCCCCTGCGAGAGGACCTGCCGCCCGATCCCCTCTCCCCCTACGCGGCCAGCAAGGCAGCCGGGGAGGCACTCTGCCGCGCTTACTTTGCCTCCTACGGCCTGCCGACGGTGGTCCTGCGCTTCTTCAACGTCTACGGCCCGCGGCAGGACCCCCGCAGCCCCTACTCGGGGGTCATCAGCATCTTCGTCGAGCGGATGCGGCAGGGACTGCCGCCGGTGATCTACGGAGACGGGGAGCAGACGCGGGACTTCGTGTATGTGGGGGACGTGGTGGAGGCGGTGGTGCGGGCGGCGGAGCGAGAGGAGGCGGTGGGGGAGGTGTTCAACATCGCTGGCGGAAGGCAGACGAGTGTGCTAGAATTGGTGAAGGTCCTCAAC
>DQUX01000035.1 GCA_015662065.1 Anaerolineales bacterium
GGGGGGGGTGGGGAGGGGTGGAATCGGGCGCGGCGGAATCACGCCGCTACTGTTGCGATCCTGGTGGTGGCGGCGACCGGCCTGGCCCTGGCCGGGTGGTTTGTGGGCGGGCGGATGGCCCTCCGGCGGGAGGTGGGCGATCTCCTGTGGGAGGTGGTCGCTGCCGCCCAAGGGGATGGACCGCTTCTGGTTGTCAATCTCCCCAGCCGGATCACCCCACCGACCCGGCTCTACCCGCTGGGACACGAGGGGATCATCCCCCTGCCGGCCCGGGTGGGGGCGACCGACCTGGTGGCGGCCCACACTGGCGGCGGCGGTGCGGCCTTCGAACGGGCCTGGGGGCCGGTCCTGCCGGTGCTGCCCTACACCGTCCAGCCTCTGGGCCAGGTCCTCACCCCCGACGACCTGCGGGATGCCGGGCGGGTCGCTCTGGTGGTCTACCGGCCCGACGGGGTGGGGCTGGAGGAGGCAGGGGCGGTCCTCCCGGATATCGAGGGGGAGCCGCTGGTCACCTTCGGGGAAGTGCTCTCTCTGCTCTCCGCCTCCTGCGCCCGGACCGGCCCGAAGCGGGTGGCATTGGTCACCCGCTGGACGGCTCTGGGCCCGGTGGGGGGAATGCCCACCCTGTTTGCCCACCTGGTGGGGGCCGACGGGGTTCTCCTGGCTCAGGCCGACGGCGACCCGCTGAGGGGCCTCTATCCCTTCTCTCTGTGGCGGCCCGGTGAGGTGGTCCGCGATGTGCGGGTCTTCGTCGGCGTCCCTCCCGGCCCGACGACGGTGGCGCTGGGGGTATGGGACCCGGCGACCGGTCTCCGCTGGAAGGCTGCCGGATCGGAGGGGGGGCCGCTGGTCGACGATACTTTCCGGTGCGTCGTTCAGGAGCCGTGAGACATCCCACGACTCACCCCTCCCGCGCGTAGAAACACAGCATCACCCCCCCGTACCGCCTTCGGTCGAACAGCAGCAGGTTCTCCAGCCGCAGGTCCTTGTACTCTCGGGGGTGAATCTGGGCGATGGCCCAGCCGTCGTCGGCCAGCCAGCCTGGCCGGGCGTCCAGCGCCTGTAGAGTCTCCGCCCACAGCCCTTGGTACTGAGGCGGGGCGATGTAGACGTAGTCGAAGGGCTCCGGTTCGCCCCGCAGGTACGCGAAGACATCGGCCCGTACCACCCGGGCCGCCCCTGCCAGCCCGGTGTGGGCCAGGTTCTCGCGGATGGTGCGCAGCGGGGCCGCGCCCCGTTCTACGAAGACCGCCTCCGTCGCCCCTCGGCTGAGGGCTTCGATCCCCACCTGTCCCGTCCCGGCGAAGAGGTCCAGGAACCGGCAGCCGATCACGTCCTCTCCCAGGATGCTGAAAAGGGCCGACTTGGCCCGGTCGGTGATGGGCCGCGTGCCCTCCCCCGGCACCGACTTCAGCTTTCGTCCTTTTGCCTTCCCGGCGATGACTCTCATCGCGGGTAACTATACTCCCCTCCGTCCCCGTTGACAAATGGACGGCCTGGGCTATACTGAAGTTTCAGAAGGGCGGATTCAAGCGCGGAAATGAGCAAGCAGCAAATTCCTGCTATTGAAGAGATACTGGCCCAAATCCGGGAGGTAGAGGGCCAGGATATGGTGCGGCGCGCCTATGAGTTCGCGGCTACCGCACACAAGGGCCAATTCCGCAAGTCGGGCGCGCCCTACATTCAGCACACGCTGGCTGTGGCGGGGCTGCTGGCGGAGTTGCGGATGGATGTCGAGACCATCGTGGCGGGGCTGCTCCACGACGTGGTGGAGGATTGCGACGTCTCGGTGGAAGATCTGGTGGATGCCTTCGGCCCGACAGTGGCCGGGCTGGTGGACGGGGTGACCAAGCTCCAGGAGATCAATCGCCTGGGCCGGATGGGGGCGGCGGAGCGGGACGAGCGGGAGTTGGAGAGTTTGCGGAAGACGTTCCTGGCGATGGCGCGAGATGCCCGGGTGATGCTCATCAAGCTGGCCGATCGGTTGCACAATATGCGCACGCTGGATGCCCTGCCGCCCGACCGGCAGCGGCGGATGGCACGTGAGACGATGGAGATTCACGCCCCTCTGGCCAACCGGCTGGGTATCTGGAGCTGGAAGGGGGAGTTAGAGGATCGGGCCTTTCGCTGTCTGGCGCCGGATACTTATTATGAGATTGCCACCCAGTTGGCCGCCCGCCGAGCGGAGCGGGAGGCCGAGGTCGAGCAGCACGTTGCTCTCCTCCAGCACCACCTGTGGTTAGAGGGGCTCCAGGCGGAGATCACCGGCCGGCCCAAGCATATCTATAGCATCTACCGTAAGATGCAGCGCAAGCAGATCCCCCTGGAGCGGGTGTATGACATCCGGGCCATCCGTGTCATTGTCGATACCGTTCCCGACTGTTACCAGGCCCTGGGGATCGTTCACAGCCTGTGGACCCCTATCCCGGGTGAGTTCGACGATTACATTGCGACCCCCAAGGAGAATATGTATCAATCTCTCCACACAGCGGTGGTGGGGATGGGCGGCAAGACGCTGGAGGTGCAGATTCGCACCCATTATATGCATCACATCGCCGAGTATGGTATCGCTGCTCACTGGCGGTATAAGGAGGGGGGGCGGAGGAGGGATCGGCAGTTCGAGGAGAAGATTGCCGCGCTGCGGGCGCAGATCGAGGCCCGCAGCGAGGAGGGGGACGCCGGTGCGTTCGTAGAGGCGGTTCGGACCGACCTTTTCGAGGACCGGGTCTACGTCTTCACCCCCAAGGGGAAGATCATAGACCTGCCCGCCGGGGCGACTCCCATTGACTTCGCCTACTACGTCCACACCGAGATCGGCCATCGCTGTCGGGGGGCGAAGGTGAACGGGCGCTGGGTCCCGCTGGACTATGTGCTTCGGACCGGCGACCAGGTGGAGATCATCACGGCCAAGCGGGCCGTACCCAGTCGGGACTGGATCAACCCTGCCCTGGGGTACGTCAAGACCGCTCGGGCCCGGTCTAAGATCCGCCGTTGGTTCCGGCAGCAGGACCGGGAGCAGAATATCGTCCTGGGACGGGCGATCCTGGAGCGGGAGCTGAAGCGGTTGGGGCTGACCGGGATGTCCCACGAGGCGGTAGCAGGCCTCTTCGGGTATGATAAGGTGGAGGATTTCCTGGCGGCGGTCGGCTTCGGGGATGTCAACAGCCAGCAGATCGCCGCGCGGGTGGTGGAGGCGAGGCAGAGGGAGGACGAGGCCGGCCTGGAGGTTCCGCCCGTCGTCCCGCTGCCCACCGAAGCCGCTCCCGAGATTCACGTGCTGGGGACAGGAGGGCTGCTGACCCGCCTGGCTCGCTGCTGCAACCCTATTCCCGGCGAACCCATCGTCGGCTACGTCACCCGGGGGCGGGGTATCACCATACACCGACGGGATTGCTCCAACGTCCTCAACGTCCGTGATCCCGAGCGACTCATCGAGGTCAACTGGGGCACCCAGGTCCGCACCTTCCCGGTGCTCATCTCCGTCCTGGCTTACGACCGGGCGGGACTCCTGCACGACATCAGCGGTGTGCTTTCCAAGGAAGGGATCAACATCACCGCCCTCAATGTGACCAGGAACCAAAATCTGAGCACCTTCTACATCACTCTGGAGGTAACCGACATCGGCCAGTTGGGTCGGGTTCTGGCCCGGATCAACAAGGTGCCCAACGTGATTGAGGTGCAGCGGCAAACCCGGTAAAGACAATTAAGCAAATAATAAATGACAAATGGCCAATTGGAACATTGATCGTTTGTCATTTGTCATTGACTATTGTCCGCAGCCGGCGGTATTTCACCGCCTCGTAGTAAGCCATCAGCAGGCTCAGCCGCAGCCCATGCAGCCCGTCCCGTATCCCCCGCAGCGCGATGAACCGCCACCAGAAGTGGCGCACGGCCTGGGAGTAGGGGGTGTAGAAGCTGGGGCGGACCCCCTGCTCCAGCAGGATCCCGGCGTCGTAGTCGGTGTACTTCTCCTGCCGGGCGATGAAGTCGGCCAGGTCGGCGTAGTTGTAGTGGATGAGGGGGTGCTTTAGATGCCCCTCCGGGCCGTCCACCACTGCCACCTCGTGGACGGGCCGTTCCCAGTGGGCGTGGCCCCGTCGGACCAGGCGGAGCTGGTAATCCGGGTACCAGCCGGCCCCCAGGGTGAGCCGGCCAAAGATGTAGTTGTGACGGGGCACCCACCAAGCCACCTCTGGCCGGTCCCCCGTCGTCACCGCCCGTATCTCCTCTGCCAGCTCCGGGGTAGCCCGCTCGTCGGCATCTACGAAGAAGATCCACGCCGCATCCGCCCGGTCCAGCGCGGCGTTCCGCTGCTGGGCGTAGTTCTGGAAGGGATGTTGGATCACCTCCGCCCCGGCCTGCCGGGCCAGTTCCACCGTCCGGTCGGTGCTGAACGAATCGAACACCACCCGCCGGTCCGCCCACTCCAGGCTAGCCAGGCAGGCCTCGATGTTCTCCTCCTCGTTCAACGTCAGCACAACAGCCGCGATTCCCATGACCTCCCCCAGTCACCCAGTCACCCAGTCACCCAGTCACCTACTTACCCACTTACCCACTCCCATGCCTCCAGCACCGCCTCATACGCCCTCTGCCACTCCTGCGATGCTCCCCACATCCGCCTCCGCATTCCCAGCCGGACCAGCGCCCGCGCCAGGGACCGGCGGACCGGCCCGTGGTGCTTCCAGTAGAGCCGCGCCCGGCTGGTCCAGAGGTTCACGAACGAGGGGATGGGCACCTGCTCGGTGGACCGGCCGGCGTGGTGGATCACCCGGGCAGCGGGCACACAGAGGGCGCGCCAGCCCGCTCTCCGCATCCGCCAGCACCAGTCGATCTCCTCGCAGTACATCCGGTACCCCTCGTCCATCAGCCCCACGACCCGGATCGTCTCCGCCCGCACCATCATCGCCGCCCCTAGGGGATGGTCCACTGGGAAGGGGGGAGGGGATTCGTATAGTCGTTGTGGATAGCGCCCGTTGAGAGAGGTCCCGTAGAGACGGGCGGGGAGGGGGAAGAGGTCGAAGGCCAACTGGACCAGGCCAGGGAAGCGGAAGGCGGAGTGCTGGAGGGAACCGTCGGGGTAAAGCAATTTCGCCCCCGCTACGCCGGTCCTCGGATAGGCCTCCAGCGCTTCTACCAGAGCCGCCGTCGCCCCCGACAGCACCTCAGTGTCGGGGTTCAGGAGCCAGACGTACCTCGTGTTGCGTGTTTCGTGTTCCGTCTCTCGAAGGACGGATTTCAGGGCGAGGTTGTTTCCGGCGGCGAAGCCCAGATTCTCCAGACTGGCGATGAGGCGGACCTGGGGGAAATCGCGGGCCACCATCTCCGGCGTGCCGTCGGTGGATGCGTTGTCCACGACCCAGACCGCTGCCGTCCCTCCCCACCGCGCCAGGTCGGCAAAGAGGGACCGCAGACACGCGGCCAGCAGGTCCCTCACGTTCCAACTGACGACAACGACCGCCAGTTCAGCCATGCCTCTGTTGGACGAAGCAGCCGATCCCACTCAAGCCCAGAGCTCAGTATCCTCACACGTTCGCTGCTTCAGTGACATCACTGTTCTCAGTGTCTTCAGTGATCTACACGAACCGCTGCCGGATCTCCGCACTCACGTAGTCCAGGATCGCCACGGTGATGGCGATGAACCAGACGGCGATCCCCGCCGCCTGGTAATTCAGCAGCTTGATGTACTGGATGAGCACGAAGCCGATGCCGCCGCCCCCCACCAGGCCGATGACGGTGGACATACGGACGTTGATGTCCCACCGGTAGATGGAGAAGGAGACGAAGGGGGGGATCATCTGGGGCACGACAGCGTACATAATGGTCTGCAGGCGGGTCGCGCCGGTGGCCTGGACGGCTTCTATGGGGCCTGGATCGATGGACTCAATGGCCTCTGAGTAGAGTTTCCCCAGCGCGGCGATGGAGTGAACCGTGAGAGCGATGATGCCGGCGAAGGGGCCCAGCCCCACCACGACCACGGCGATGATGGCCCAGATCAGCGGCTCGATAGAGCGGACGATGTTCAGGATGGTACGGGTGAGGTAGTAGATGGCGATCGTGAAGCGGGAGCTGGACATCAGGTTGCGGGCGGCCAGGAAGCTGACGGGGATGGAGAAGAGGATCCCAAAGAAGGTCGCCATCATCCCCAGGAAGATGGTCTCCACCATCCGCGAGATGCTGATCACCAGGGGGTCACCGATTTTCAGCTTTCCTACCGCTGAGACCTGCCGCGCCTCCACTCGGTGAGTCTGTCGCCCTGCAGCGCTGGGGGGAATGAGCCGGTAGGGCATGATGAGGTCGAGCTCAAAGGCCCCCTGATCGTCGGTCTCGAAGACTACGTACTCCCCACCCTGGCGGACGACGAACTCGTTGCCGAGGGGGTCCACCCACCAGATCTGGGTCTCGGTGTTGGGGGCGAAGCCCCGGCCGGTGAGGGTGAGGATGGTGCCTGGCACAATCTGGTTGTTCTCGTCCAGCGAGGAGAGCTCCCCACAGGTGGGGGTGGCGACCAGGTAGGGCTGGCCGGGTATCTCCTCCGGGGGAGGAGGGGGATTGTCTTCGCAGGGGACCAGGATGTCTGCCCCAGCGCCTATCGTTTCGGTCTCCCGCTCCACGGCCGCCGGCCACGGCCAGAGAACGCGAGAGAGGGGCCTCCAGGCGTCCGGCAGCTCCGTTGCCAGTTTATAGAGGTCGATCTCACCGATCTGCCAGCCCAGGGTGAAGAGCAGGACGATGACGAGGGCAAAGATGCCTGCCCCACCCCGGCGCTCGGGCTGGGCCTGCCGGTAGCCGTCCCAGGCGTTCCACAGCCATAGGATCAGAACGCCGACCAGCATTGGGACGATGAAGAAGGGCCGTCGCTGGAGAGCCTTGATGAGCATCGCCAGCGGGCCGGGTTCCCTATGGGCCAGGTCGTGCACGCGCCAGGCCATGAGTCCGACGATGGTGACGATAGAGCCCAACAGGACTAATCCCCGCTGCCATTGCCGGACCAGGACCTGACCCAGGCCAGGGAGGAGCAACGAGGCCACGCCGGCCACGGGCGCAGAGACCAGGCTGGGCTGCACCTCCCGCTGCGTTGTCCGCGTTGCCATTGCTATTCCCCTCCTTCATGCGGCCCCACACTCACCCGGACCGCCTCCTCGCCGTAGATTTCCTTGAACTCCTCGTCGGCCATCCGGCGGATGTCCTCCCGGGTGCCTCGGTAGACGATCTGCCCATCCCGCAGGCCGATCACCCGTGTGGCGTACCGCTGCACCAGGTCCAGGTAGTGCAGGCTGCACAGGATCGTGATCCCCTCCTCCTGGTTCAGTTGCTCCAGGTGGCCCAGGATGGAGTGGGCCAGCACGGGGTCCAGGCTGGCCACCGGCTCGTCGGCCAAGATGATGCGGGGCTGCTGCATCAGGGCGCGGGCGATTCCCACCCGCTGCTGCTGCCCGCCGCTCAGTTCGTCGGCCCGCTTGTGGGCCTGATCGGAGATCCCCACTCGTTCCAACGCCCGCAGCGCCATTTCCATATCCTCGGGCGGGAAGCGATGGAGGAGACTGATCCAAGGGTTCACATATCCCAGCCGCCCGGAGAGGACGTTGGTGAGGACGGTGGAGCGTTTGACCAGGTTGAACTGTTGGAAGATCATCCCGATCTGGCGGCGGATCTGGCGCAACTGGGCCGGGTCGGCCGTCGTGATGTCCATCCCGTCCCAGACGATCTGTCCCTCCGTCGGCTCGATCAGCCGGTTGATGCAGCGCAGGAGGGTGGACTTGCCGGAGCCGCTCAGGCCGATGATGACCAGGAACTCGCCGTCCTCCACGGTGAAACTGACGTTGCGGAGGGCGACTGTCCCATCGTCATAGACCTTTGTCAGGTTCTTGATCTCGAGCATCTTCCCCTCGGTGTTGCGAAGGGGGGACCCAGGCCCCCCCCTTCGCTCATGCTTCTGCCGTTGCTGGCAGTTGGGTTATTCTTGAATCAGTTCCTCGATACTCATCCCGGATGCCTGGAGGACCTGCCGGAACGGGTCGTAGAAGCTGTCGTCGTGCAGCTCCAGGCCGGCCCACTGGTAGGCGACATCCAGGGCTTCCTGTCCCTCCTCGGTCTGCGCGATCTTCAGCAGCGCGGCGTTGATCTGGTCGCGCAGCTCGCGAGGGAAACTGGGTACGTACTGGACGCCGTCGTTGGGGATGTCGGCCGTGATCTCGATGACGACGACTTGCTCCATCACGTCTGGGTAGTCCTCCTCGATGCGGGAGCGGGCGTCCACGTAGGTGGCGCCGGCGTCGCACTCGCCGTTGTAGACGGCGGCGACGACCGCGTCGTGGGCTCCGGAGTCCACGACCTCCGCCAGGTCGGTCTCAGGGTTGATGCCCGCGGCCCGCATGGTCAGCATGGGGATGATCCACCCGCTGGTGGAGAGGGGGTCGGGGCGGCAGAAGGTCTTGCCCGCCAGGTCGGCGATGCTGGTGATGCCGCTGTCGGTGCGGACGATGATCTGGCCGTTGTAGGTGGGGCTGCCGTAGCGCACCGCCACCAGCTCCGCCTCTGCGCAGCCTCGGTCGGCCGCCAGCACGTAGGCGAAGGTCGCCAGCGAGCCCATATGGGCCTCGGGCGGGTCGCTGCACATCGCCTCGATCACGCCGGCGTACTCGGTGGCGACGGTGGTCTCGAAGTAGAGGCCGGTCTCCTCGTGCAGCAGGTCGGCCACCGCCTGGGCGCCAGCCGCCACCCGCTCCATCTCGCCGGAGGGGACGAACGCCCAGATGATGGGGTTCTCCTCCGAGCCCAGCTCCGGCTCGGCCGGCTTGCAGCCGCTCATCGCAATCGTCGCACCGACCAGCACCAGGGCCAGGATGGCCCACAGGCTTTTCTTAGACATCTCTTTTTCCCTCCTGTCAGTTTTTTAGCCAGTCTCGCAATTGGGTACA
>DQUX01000270.1 GCA_015662065.1 Anaerolineales bacterium
TACGACGAGGCGTACGAGAACGCCCGCCTGACCCTGTACGAGGCCGATCCGACCGGCACGCCCGTGTTCGGCGGCTACGTCACCGACAAGCTGGAACTCGGCGCCTTCGTCCAGCGGACCCAGAACCCCAATTACTACTTCAAGGGGGCGGAGATCGTCGAGTACGATGACGGCACGTGGATGCGGGTCCACCCCAGCGGCCGGACGTGGCAGTTCTACGGAGACGCCGCGGGCGAGGAGACCCTCCGCTACATCTCCGGCCCCTACGCCCCGAACATCGTCATGTCCATCTACGGCTCCCAGGACGCGGCCTTCTTGGCCCTGGCCAACGGTGAGGTGGACTACGTGCTCAACCCGCTGGGGCTGTCACGGGGTCTGAAGGAGCAGGCGGAACAGGGTGAGGGGATTCTCTCCTACACCAACGCCGACTACGGGATGTTCTACCTGGCCTTCAACATGCGCAAGTACCCTATGTCTGAGTACGAATTCCGCCAGGCCTTCGACATCATCATCGACAAGGAGTTCGTGGTCAACAGCGTCCTGGCGGGCGTGGTCTTCCCGATGTACTCCACGATGCCGCCCGGCAACGGCTTCTGGTACAACCCCGATGTCCCCACCCCCTACGTCGGCCTGAGCCGCGCAGAGCGGGTGGATATGGCGGTCCAGGTGCTGAAGGACGCCGGCTGGAGCTGGGAGGAGGAGCCCTACTGGGATGACGACCTGGAGGACGTGGTCCCCGGCGTGGGCATCACCATGCCCAACGGCGAGCCGATGCCCGAGATCACCATCCTCGGCCCTGGCCCGGCCTACGACCCGATCCGCGCCACTTTCAACCAGTGGATCTCCGAGTGGGCCCGCGAGCTGGGGATGCCGGTGCAGTCCGAGTTGACCGGCTTCAACACCATCCTGGGCCCGGTGTTCGTGAACGCCGACTTCGATATGTACATCCTGGGTTGGGGCCTGGGCAACCCCGCCTTCCCCGACTACTACGAGTCTTTCTGGCACAGCCGTAACGACACCGCCGTCACCGGCAACTTCAACACGCCCGGCTTCAACAACCCGGAGTACGATGCCCTGGTCGACGAGTTTATGACCACGACCGACATCGAGAAGGCGCGGGAGCTGTGCTTCGAGATGCAGGTGATGCTGGCCGACCAGCGGCCGTACATCCCGCTCTTCTACAAGCAGGTCACCGACCTGATCCGCGATAACATCGAGCTGCCGTACACCGAGCTGCTCGGCGGGATCGAGAGCGCGGCCGGGTTCCAGACAGACGCCAAACCACACTTCCGGTAGAATCCCGGAGCTGTCTGAACGGTCGTCAGCATAGTGCGAAGCATTGGGAGCGGGCGGGCGACCCGCCCGCTCCCAAATACTGTCATCTTTATCTGATCTTGCTGCCTTATCCACCTCTCTGAGGAGCGGGGCGATATGTGGAAATTCCTAGGTAGGCGTTTGTTGCAGATGCTCATCACCCTTCTCCTGTTCCAGGCGACCACCTACTTCCTGATAGATGCCCAGCCTGGAGATATCGCCGACCTCTTGACCCTGGCCCCAGATATTCCCCCCTCCGAGCGGGACCGGCTCCGGGCGGAGTTGGGGCTGGACCGCCCTCCCGTCGAGCGGTTCTTCACCTACATCGGCAACTTCTACCAGGGCAACCTGGGCGTTTCGTTCCAGGAGTACCCCAAGCCGGTGATAGACATCATCAAAGAGCGGCTGCCGCGCACGGTGGTGTTGTTCCTCACGGCGTCCATCGTTTCCTTCTGGACCGGCTTTGTCACCGGTAAGGTCGTGGCCTGGAAGAGAGGAGGGTGGATCGAATACAGCTCCACAATAGCCGGTGTGACGCTGTATACGGTCTTTACGCCGTGGTTTGCCCTGATGATGATCTGGCTCTTCGCCGTCACGCTGGATTGGCTGCCAGCGGGCAAGTTCCTGGACCCGGTCGAATGGCTGGATGCCCCGGTCTCGGCCAACGTCATTTTCATCAGGATGATCTGGACCGCCTTCGTCGGTCTCTTGGTGATGTTTGTGGGATTCCTGCTCTCCAACCGCATGCCGCGCCGGTGGCGGTTGCCCGTCCGCGGAGTGAGCCTGCTGCTCCCGGTGGCCGGCGTGCTGCTGTACTGGCGGACCATTGGCCTGGGAGTCTACGCCTGGGATATCCTCAGCCACCTCATTCTGCCGGTTCTGACGGTGACCCTGATCGCCTACGGAGGCACTATGCTGTTGACGCGCACCAGCATGCTCGAGACGTTGCGGGAGGATTACATCCTCACGGCGCGGGCGAAGGGGCTGTCCGACAGAGTAGTCCGGGATAAGCACGCTGCCAGGAACGCGCTGCTGCCGGTGTGGACCGGCCTGGTGTTCAGCCTCGGCGGTGCCGTCAGCGGGGGCATCATCA
>DQUX01000391.1 GCA_015662065.1 Anaerolineales bacterium
CGCTCTGCAGTACAGACCACCCGCCGGCCGCCGCACCGGGGGCAGAGCGCCGCCTCCTCGGCGGCAGCCCAGGTGTAGCGGCACTCAAGGCACAGGTGCCGCCGTGTGGGCTGCGCCAGCTTCCTCAGGGCCTGGAGGATCTCCTCCAGGGTCTCGGGGGACTCGGGGATGCCCTCCCCCTCGATGCCGTGAAGCCGCTTGTAGAGGGCCAGGAGTTCCTCGACTCCCCGGTGCAGGTTTTCCAGCACCGCGGCGAACCTCTCCCGGACCTCCTCGACCTGCGCCAGGCGGTATGCAAGCATTGCCGCCCGCGCTTTCTCGTCCGCCTCGAGCTCTTCCTGCCGCCTGAGGAAGCCGTGGTGGATCGCTTTATTGCGAACGGCCTTATGCCACCCTTCCAGGTACAGCGGCGGAAGGGCGTAGTGAGCGACACAGCCGCTCACATACATGACCGTCTTCATCACCACGGCCCGCTCGGCGATGTACCCGACCCCGAGCCGGTGCTCCGTGGAGATCGGTCCCGACTTCGGCGGTCGGGCCAGCAGGAAGAGCCAGATCCCGTATTCGATCACGGGCTCCCCTGCCTCCAGGCGCTTTTGGACCGAGGCGGGGATCAAGCTCCGGCGAGCCTCCTCCAGGGTTTCGACGGTGCTTTTCACCTGGAGGATGTAGGGTTCCCCGTTCGGGTAGCACCCGAACAGGTACTTCCATCTCCCTGCCCCGTAGAGATCGCCGTACTTTCGGACCTCTACAAGGGCCTCCATCCCGTCCACATCTAGAACATAGATGTTCTGGCCGTGGAGGTGGCGGCTGCTGCGGTATCCTTCACCCACCTCCACCACCACCCGGCCGTTTTCGACGCGGGGCGGGGCGTGCTTTCCCCAGGGTCCGCACTTGAAATCGACCAGATCTACCGGGACGGGGATGGTGCTGACGTCATTCCTCGGTCCTCTTGGTTTCCTCATTACACGCCCCGGAAGACCTCGCGGGCCAGCCCCTCCCGCCCCCGCACGTCCCGGGCGAAGTCCAGCATCCGCTCGACGCGGTCCGACCACCGTCGGACCTCTTCTTCGGCGCTCGCCCCCAGGTCGACCAGCACCGAGAAGATGCGCGTGCCGGTCCGGCGCTTCCAGCCCACGAGGTCGTCCAGCCACTCGTCCGACACGCGGGCGATGCCGTCGGTCACGAAGACCACGTCTGCGCGCTGGAACCTCTGCTGCTCGCCGATGATGTCCCTGGCTGTGCCGAGGGCCAACTGGAAGTCCGTGCCCCCGCAGAAGAAGTGCTGTGCCAGGTCCACCAGGTCGCCGGGTCGAACCTGCTGGTGCGGAGCCTCGAACACGACCGACCGCACCTGGCCCCCGGCGGAGAAGGCGACGCCGGCCCATGGCCGCTTCTGCCGCTGAGCCACGGCCAGCAGCGCCAGGGCTACCGCTTTGGCCCAGACCTCCTTCTCGCCCATCATCGACCCGCTCTCGTCCCAGACGACGACCAGCGGGCCCAGTCCGGCCTTCTCCCGGCCCCGCAGCCGGTACTGGAGCAGCTGTCCCAGGCCGAAGCGGCGGAGGAAGTCCTTCTTGAGGACGGGATGCCGGAGCCGGACGGCCTCCGAGGCCAGCAGCCGTCCCAGGTGCCGGCCTAGCTCTACGCCGTACACCTCCCCCACCCCACTCTTTACCTTCTCCGCTTGTGCCGCCAGGGCCAGGTTCCGCAGGCGGCCGGCCAGGCGGGCGATGCGCCGGAGCTTCTTCGACTCCGCTATCGCCCGTGCCAGTGCCAACCGCTCTTCCGGGGGAACCCGGCTGCCCACCCCGGCGGAGAGACCCCACCCGGCCATCTCCTCGCCTCGCTCCTTCAGGTCCTGCGCTGCCTGTCGCGCGGCCATGCGCAGGCGCCGGCGGGCGCCCTCGTCGAGTCCCTCGACGGCCCGGTCGGCCGCCCGTTCGGCCCGTTGTCGGGCTTTCTGGGCCGCATTCAGGGCAGCCTGTATGCGGGCCTCCACGTCCGGGTGGGCATTGCCCTGCTTGGCCCCGTCGGCCAGGGCCGCGGCCAGGGCCTCCTGCCTGCGAGCCTCCCGCTCGGCGTCGGCGGCTTCCCGGATCTGCTGCTTCTGTTCTTCGGTCAAAACCTCGAACAGGCGGCCGGCCAAGGTCGCCGCCCCCAGGATGGACATGGCCTCGTCCAGCCGTGTCCGCACCCGCATCTCCTCCCAGCGGGCCTCACCCGCCACCTCCTCCAGGACGGCCCGGTTGAGGCGGGAGGAGGGCGCGATCTCCGACGCGTCCCGCAGGGCCGGGCGGGCTTTGTACAGGCCCAGCGCCGTGTCCTGCAGGAGCCGGAGGGCGGGCGGGTAGTCCTGGGCCGCAGGGTCGTCCAGTGCCTGGGCAACGGGGCGGGCCTCGCCGGCCCGGTCGGCCAGGTCCAGGTCGAAGGTGTCGAGGCCCGCCCAGGCGTGCTCGCTGCGCCGGGAGGCGGGATAGAACTTCATCTCCCACCTCCCTAGACACCCATCCGCCGCATCAGCTCCGCCTGCCACCCCCGGGCCTGCTCGATCGCTTGGTCGAGCAGCTCCCGCGTCCGGGTGGACGCCCCTTCCCTTTCTGCAAGCTCTTCGAGCTTCTGGAGGCGCTCCCGGATCTCGCCCAGCGCCTCCAGGACCACGTTGGAGGCCTGAGCGTTGAGTTGGCGGGCGTTCCCGGCGTCGCCGGTCTCCCTGGCCTGACGGGCCTCTTGTTCCAGGCGGTCCGCTTCGGCCGCTGCCCGGGAGTAGGCCTCGTACGCGGCCTCCTTCGCCTCCAGGACGGCCTGCCGGGTGGGATTCGCCACCCCGTATACTACCCCCATCACGTCGGGGATCTGGGATGGGTCCTGCCAGCACACCCAGACCAGGGCCTCCAGGTCGTCCGTCGTAACGGACGTCCTGCCGTCCAGGAAGGTGAAAGCCTGCAGGACGCTGGCCCGGCCCGGCTGCCCGTGGATGGCCTTGACCCACCGCCGGTCCGAGACCGTGATGCCCAGCCGGGCCAGCTCATCCTTCAGGACGACGACCCGGTCCAGGATGACCCCGGGTATCTCCACCCGGGCGGCAGCCTCCTGCTCCTCGCGGAGCTCCTCCCGAGACAGGACCTGGGGGACCCCGTCCAGGCTCGGGGGAGCGGCCAGGAGCCGGCGGAAGGCCGCCCGGTCCTGGACGTAGTCGACTTGGACACGCAGGAGGAACCGGTCCCAGACTGCCTCCAGGCCCTCCTCGCGGGGCGTCTCGTTGCTGGCCCCCACGAGTGAGATCAGGGGGCAGGGCTGGGGTGTACCGCCGTTGTGGTACACCCGTTCCTCCATCAGGGGAAGCAGGAGATTCAAGATCGCCCAGTTCCCCTTGAACACCTCGTCCACGAAGGCGAGTTCCGCCTCCGGCAGCATCCCTGCTGTCCGATGGCGGTACTCGCCCTGTTCGTAGGCTGCCAGGTCCATCGGACCTAGCAGGGCCTCGGGGGGAGAGGTGGGGTTGAGGAGGGTGTGGAAGTAGGAGAGCCCCCCAAGTGCGCGGGCGAAACCGCGCACCATGAAGGACTTGGCCGTGCCGGTGGGACCGAGGAAGACCACGTGCTCCCGGGCCAGGACGGCGACGGCCAGGGCCCGCAGCGCGTCGTCGCGCTCGGCGAGTGCGCCAGACAGTGTCTTGACCACCCTTTCCATCTTTTTTACCTCCTTTTAATCTTTAATCTAATTGCTTCTAATTAATCAGGGTTAATAATCAGCCTGTCTGCCTGCTGGCAACCCGGTTCGACTTGCACCGGGGGCAGAAGACAGGCTCGGCAGATCCCTGACTCTCCCACACGTAGTGGCAGTCGAGGCAGACGCTGCGCCATGTGTGGGAAGTAACTTCTTGGGCCACCAGGTCTAGACTCGCCTGCCCTTTCCGGGCGCCCCCGACTAGGTCGCCGATCCGTTTAAGGACGGACCCGAGGGCGTCAACGCGGGCGGCGGCCTGATCGTCCGACTCGTCGTCGGTCGGCCGGGTCAGGGCGGCCGCCTCGCGGATAACGTCCAGCAGCATGCGGTTTCCCAGGTCTTCCAGCATCTGCACCCGGGAAGCGAGGCTGCGCAGCCTCTCGCTGGCCCGCCCTCGCAGGCCGCCGTGGGTTCGGAGTACCTCAAGGGTGCCCTGCACCGCCTCGTCGACCTCCCGCAGGAGAGCATCGAGGACCTGTTCCAGGGGAGTTTGGAGGCTCTCCGCCATCTGACGGTACCGCTCCAGCCGTTGGCGGAACATCTCCTCCTGGCGCCGGATGGCTGCCCTCTCCCGCTCGAGTTCGCGCCGATGCCGGATGCGCTCCTGGCGCAGGAGCTCCTCCTCCAGCAGCGAAGGGGTGGCGATGGCGGGAGTGAAGTACTCCAATACCAGCTTCTCCTCGATCTGCCGTGGCGTAGGCATCCGGGCCAGGGTCCGGGCGACGATGCCCTCCACGAAGTCGTCGCGGGGAGGGAGGTCCTCCGCCCGGGCAGCCTGGAGCGCCGTGTAGGCCTCCTCCGCGGAGCGGGTGAAGTCATCGACGAGACGCCGAAGGTGCTGGTCGTACCGGTCGATGAGGCGCTCCCGGCGGCGCGCCTCCCACTCTGCCTGGATCTCCCGGAACTGCTCCAGCCATCCTGACCAATCCCTGTACCCCACCCACCGGTACGGGTACATGAACTCCACCTTGATGCCCACCGCGTCGAGGGCGTCTCGAACGCGCTGGGCATCGTTTCGGAAGGGGCGGATCTCGTCGGGGTCGATCAGGTACCGAGGGGGGCGTCGGTACCTGAGTGGACGGACCGACTCCTCCGGGACCCCCAGCTCCAGCCAGGTCGCCTGGCTGGTGAACATGGTCAGGCCGCCTGCGTAGACCCTGACGAAGGTGCCCATCTGGGTCAGGATCTCCAGGTCGAGTCTGACCAGCTCGACGCGGTCTTCGGGAACGCCAAACTGCGTCCCGTGTTTGCGGCGCAGTTCGCTTAGCGCCGTGTTCACTTTTTCCCTCCTGCCTACCGCCGTGCGTCGGCGGTTTTTTTTATTTATTTGATGTCTCCGACCGCCTCCAGTATCCGTTCCAGCTCCTGTTCGCCGGCGGCCCGGCGGAGCAGAATTAGGTCCGGATACGGCCGGATCCAGTCGGGGGCGAGACGAGCTTGGAGTTCCTGCATGGGAAAGGGAGAACCCCGTCTGGCCTTCACCACCGCACCCCGCTCCGACGCAGCCGCGTAGAGATCGGCGGGGGTGTGTTTCATGGCGACGCTGGTGAGGTTCAGCGAGGTGCAGTTCACGGCAACCGACCACCGTCCGGCCCGATGCACCTTCAGCAGGCGCTTTGCCAGATCGGCTCCGTTCACTCCCTGCCGTAGATCGTCAACAAAGGGGGCAACGGCGGGGATACACTCCAGGCAGGTCATGATGTTATCCAGGGGAATGCGGGGGTGCTTGATCAAGTACTCGATCACCCCTCGGGCTGCAGCGGGGTACTCCTGCCCCGCATGATCCCGCAGCCACCAGAGAATGTACTTGAGGCTCCCCCGGCCTCCCTTTTCGCCCAGCCTGCCGTCCGCGGCCCGGATCATGTAGTTTGCGATCTCCCGCTCTCGCTGGCCGCGGACATGTCGTTTGATCCACCGTCGGATCTCCGCTGCGTCCTCGGTCGACGGTGGATCGACCCTTCGCCGCCGGGCCAGAATTCGGGCGTACACTTGCAGAGGGGTCATCGTTCCCTCCACTTCGCCCATTCGTCCAGCCAGGCCTCCATCTCCCCGGTCTGGTCCAGGTCGTTCACGTCCTTGACGCCGGGGGGAAGGTCGATGATCCTGCCGTGGCCGATCTCCAGGATCCACCGGAGAGTAGCAGCCTGCCCCCTCGTCAGGTGCACCTGCCCGCCGGCGGCCAGCTTCTCAAGCCACCGGGCGGCGGCTTTGTTCCGGCGCACCTCGGAGGTGTTCAGCAGGCTGCCGATGTCGGCTTCCGGGTCGTCGTTTTGGGGAATGAAGTAGAGGTCGGGGACGGCCTTCAATTCGGCTGCACGCTTCCCCCAAAGGGCGGTGCCCATCACGGCAACGGCCTGCACGCCGTGCCGCTCCAGGGAAAGCATGCAGAATATCCCCTCCACTACGGCAACCGGCTTCTGTCGCTGCACGCGGGCCAGCCCATACAGAGGCCTAGACAGTCCCGGCAGCGACAGATAGCGGGGCTCCCTGTCCCCCCCGAGGGATCGCCCTACCATGTGGGTGACGGTCCCGTCGGGGGTGCGATCGGGGATGACAATCCGACCACGCATGAATTCCCTGCGGCCTCGCAGGAGCCCGACGGTGGTGAAGGGGGACGGAGATAGCCGCAGGAGTTCCATGGCAGGGGAGAGATCCCTTCCCGAGCACCATCCGATGGCGAAGCGTCGGATGGTATCCGGATCGATCTTCCGCTGTTCCAGATAGCGGCGGGCGGGATGATCCGGAGGGAGCGACCATAGGCGGGCATGGTACACCCGGACGGCCTCTCCCAGCGCCCGGTACTCTGCCGCATCCGGCTCCGGGGGACGTTCCACAGGCCGTGCAGCGGCAGGGGGAGTAGAGACGGGAGACTTTGCCGACGGCAGATTGCCGCCTGCCAAGATGCGGCAGGCTTCGTCGAATCCTACATTGTGCATCCCGGCAATGAAGTCGATCACGTCCCCCCTTGCCCCGCACCCGAAGCAGACCCACCGGCCCGATTCGGGGTAGACGGCAAAGGAGGGGGATTTGTCCTCATGGAAGGGGCAGAGTCCCATAAAGGCCTTGCCCCTTCGCCGAAGGCGAATGTATCTGGAAACAACGCCCTCAACGGGGTTGTCCGCCTTCAGCCTTTTTATGCTTTTTGTGTCCATTCTCTTCCTCTGCCACCGGGCGCACGATGAAGAGGACGGGGCCTCTCACGGCCACCCGATCTGTTGGATAGGCCGTTCCCCCGACCTCTATCCACCCCGATGTGGGGTAGGACAGCAGCCCGATGGCGAATCGTTTCGAGGCGGGATCTAGGTTCTCGACCACGGCGACGGTCCCCTCTCCGACCACCCCACCGTCGACGAAGACGGTGTACGATCCATCTGCCCTGTTCGCCACGGCCCGTGTCGGGGAGCCGTGGGCAAGGGCATGGGCCAGCATTCGGATAGGGTCCATATTAATTATAATCTAGAATCCGACCCCCTGCTCCCGAAGGCTGACCCATTGGGAGGAGGTGAGGATGAGGTGATCCAGACAGTCGATCCCCAGCAGCTTCCCTGCCTCCACGATGTCCTGTGTGACAAACCTGTCACTGAGACTCGGGTTCGGGTCGCCGGAGGGGTGGTTGTGGGCAACGATGATCGCGGCGCCGTTTCTTTGCACCGCTCTCTGGAACACCTCCCCCACCCGGATCGGGATCTGGTCGATGCAGCCTCGGTAGAGGCAGTAGACATCCTCTACCTGGTGGCGGAAGTCCAGAAGGATCACCCAAAACTCCTCCTGTTTGAGTCTTTCCGGGCGCATTCTGGACATCAGCAGTGCGGCCGCATCATCCGGTTTTGTGATCCGCGGCCGCTCCTGCGGCCGCGCCAAGGCTGCCCGCCGGCCCAGCTCCAGGCCCGCCTTCAGAACGGCGGCCCTGTCTGGTCCCAGACCGCTTACTTTGGCCAGCTCATCGGGAGAGGAGCTGGCGATTGCGGCCGGGGACCCGTACTTGTTCAACAGGGCCCAGGCAGCCCTTCGATCTCCCCCAACGGCGGTGGTCAGCAGATCGAAGTCTGACTCCGTCGTTGGGAAAACACGGTAAGTCCGGGCTGCCGTCACTCTACGACCTCCTAACTAAGTTCGATCAGCGTGCCGGGTATCCGGAGGAAGCGACTGGGTCGAGTTTCCCGCACGCCGGTGTCGCCCACCCATGCCTGGGGGGCGGAGAGGACCAGTCGATCCCTGGCCCGGGTCATAGCAACGTAGAGGACGCGGCGCTCCTCTTCTATCTCCGCGTCCCCCTGTTTCAGTGCCCGGGCGTGGGGAAGAAGTCCCTCCACCAGCCCGGTGGCAATCACAGCCGCCCACTCGCGGCCCTTTGCCGCGTGGATTGTGGACAGGCAGATGCCGTCGCCCCCGATCTCCCCTGCCCGCCGGTGGGCATACTCCAGGAAGGAGTCAAGGGAATCGAAGGCCTCGGCGTCCCGGGCCACCTGGGCGATTGCCCTGATCCTCCCGTACCCGTCCAGGAGCTGGGTCTCTGCCCACTCCCGGTACCCGGTCGCTCCCAACGTGAAGTCGATCATCCTTCTCGGCGGGAGCTCCCGGGCCTTTCGGCCCAGGAGGTCCAGCAGGGCCACCAGCTTGGCGGCAGCCTCGACGACGCGGGGAGGAAGGCCGTCCCTCCCCCGGGCTGCCGCCTGGAGGGCCTGCAGGGTCAGGATGGGCTCGGTCCCTTTGATCCGCATCACCGTGTTAGGGCCGAGCCCGCGGGGGGGGACGTTGACGACCTGTTCAAGGCCGTCTTGCTCCGGGTTGAGGGCGAGGGCGAGGTAGGCGAGGAGGTGCCGAACCTCCGGGCGGCCGTACAGCCGTTCGGCCCCTGCTAGGGTGTAGGGGATGCCGGAGGCGAACAGTTGGGCCTCCAGCACATCCGCCTGGCGGTGGGTCCGGTACAACACGGCGATGTCGCCAGGCGAGATCCCCTCCTCCAGCCAGCGGCGAACGGTTGCAGCCACCCGGCCTGCCTCGTCGTATTGGTTGGCCGGGCGCCAGGCGATCACGGGATCGCCCGGCTCGCGGACGCCCTCCTGGTTGGCGTCGGGATACCCCTCCCCCACGACGGACGCTGCGGCCACGATGTTGGAACTGGAGCGGTAGTTGATGTGGAGCGTTATCTCGGGGGGGTGGAAATCCCTGACGAATGCCTCCCGGAGTTCCCCCATGCGGACCCCGCGCCATTCGTGGATGGTCTGGGCGGGGCTTCCGACCACGAGGAGATTTTGTTCGTCCCCGACCAGATGGCGGATGAATTCATATTGGGACGGCGACGTGTCCTGGAACTCATCCACCATCACGAACGGCGTTAGGCTCCGCAGGTAGCTGCGGAGAGATGGGTCGCTGCGGAGCCTTTCGACGGCCTGCAGGATCAGGCCGCCGAAATCCAGCAGACCCTCTTCGGCCAGGATCTGCTGGTATCGGCGGTAGACCCGCTTGACCTCCTCTTGGAACACCGAGGCCGCCGGCCCTGCGGCCGGTCGGAGCTGTTCCGGGTTGATCCCGCGCTCCTTAAGGACCGCGATCAGTCGGAACAGCTCCCCGGTGTCCCAGACTGCCGGGAGGTCTACCTCCAGCGCGGCCCGTTGGAGGATCTCATATGCATCCTCCGGAACGGCCACTTTCGGCCCCCTTCCCTTGCCGTAGCGCAGAATGCTGTAGGCAAGGGAGTGGATTGTGGAAATACGCAGGCCCTCCACATCCCGGCCGATCTTGCGCTGGACCCGCTCCCGCATCACGCCCGCAGCCTCTCGGGTGAAGGTGACGGCCACGATGTCGGTCGGAGCGGCCTCGCCGGCCATCACCAAGGCTGCAAAGCGTGCCGTCAGGCAGCGGGTCTTGCCGGTCCCTGGACCGGCATTCACCATCAGCGGTCCCCGGCCGTGGCCGGCGACCGCCAGTTGGTTACGGTCTACCATTGTGGTCAACCGTGGTCGACCGGCCGACGGCCGGGGATCTGCGTGGGGGGGGAGAGGGCTTCTGCGCTAAATTGCTCTAGGTTGCCCCCCTACAGGGTGCCGTCCAAGATGGCGCCGGTTAGGTCGGCCTCCGTCAGGTCGGTCTCCCGGAGGTCGGCGCGTGATAGGTCGGTGCCATCCAGGATGACATCCCGGAGGTTGGCACCGACCAGGGTGGCCCCATGTAGCCAGGCGGCTCGACCCTCACTTACAATACCGGTCGAGCCGCTCTCCTATCTCGTCGATCCTCTTCCCCACCGTCAGCCACCATGCGGTGCCGACGATGGAGATGAGGACAACGAGACCCCCCGCCAGCCCGAGGGACATTATTCCCCTCCGGTTTTGAGGGGGATCGTGACAATCTCGACTTTGACCACTTCCTCGTAGTGGTCAAAGTCGAAGCGGACCTCCCCGTTGGGGAGGACCGTGCGGTTCATAACCGCACGGATCACCCGCCCCCCGCGCCGCACGAATTCGGAGCGCTGAAGGGCGGCGGCGAGGAGTTGGATTGGGAGGACCGCTTCGACGATGTCCGCACCGGCGCCGGCCGCGATCTCGTCGAAGCGGGTGACGAAATCGCGGGGGTCGGTGGGCATCGTCTCCTGTACGGTGACAATCTGAACATCGTCACCGTACAGCCGGCGCAGGGCCTCGATCTGCGCCGGCTGGGGAGCGTGGCGGGTGATCCTGACGACCACCACTCCCTTGGTTTTCTTCATGTCTACCTCCTCCGCGCCTTGGATTTGTGCCCCTTTTTCGGCGCGGTGGATACCCCCGGGGCCAGGGGAATGACGGCCGGCCGCTTCAACAGTGACAATATTTTTTTAAATTAATATTATTATTTATTTGACCCTGATCCGCCTCCCCGTTGCGGCTTGCAGGGCTCTCACCACCCTGCCGCCGCGGCCAATGACCATTCCGGGTTTGTTC
>DQUX01000005.1 GCA_015662065.1 Anaerolineales bacterium
ATCTTGCCGCTCTCCACCAACTGGCTCCGCAGGCTGATGATCAACTCCGCCGGCCGCACGTCCTTGGGGCAGCGCTCCACGCAGGTAAAGCAGGAGGTGCAATCCCACAGCTCCTCCATACCCCCGGGGTTCGGCAGCACGTCAACCAGGGCCTCGTAGACCAGGAAGCGGACGTTGAGAGCGGTTGTAATGGAAACGGGACAACCACCGGTGCATTTTCCGCATTGAATACAACCAAAGAGATCGAGCCCAAGACCGAGTTCCTTGGCCAACTCCTGGACGTCTGTCTGCATCTACGCCTCCTGCACCTCTAGCGAACCCCTTTCGCCCTCCATCGCCCTCTGCAGCACCCCCATCGCCGAGGCCGCGGCCGCCTTCGCCTGGGCCACTGTATCCGGGATGTCCTTCGGCCCCTGGCAGCAGCCGGCCAGAAAGACCCCCGGCCGATTGCTCTCCACCGGCCGAAACTTAGGATGCGCCTCCTGGAAGAAGCCATCGGGAGAGCGGGCCAGGCCCAGGAGATCGGCCACCGCCGCCCCATCCGCTCGAGGCACCACCGCCGTCGCCAGCACCACCAGGTCCGCCTCCACCTCCACCGTGCGGCGAAGGAGGGTGTCCTCAGCCCGGACCACCAATCGATCCCCCCGCCGGTAGATCTCGGAGGGCTCTCCCCGCCGGTACATCACCCGCTCGTGCTTCACCCGGTCGTAGAACTCCTCATACCCCTTGCCGAACGCCCGCACGTCCATATAGAAAACGGTGATCCGGGCATCGGGCAACTTATCCCGCACCAGATGGGCATGTTTCGCCGCGTACATGCAGCAGATGCGGGAGCAGTAGGGAACGCCGGTGTGGGGGTCCCGCGAGCCGACGCAGTGGATGAAGACCACGTCCTTCGGCTCCTTGCCGTTGAGCAGGACCTTCCCCGCCGTCGGACCGGAGGCGGAGGAGAGCCGCTCGAACTCCAGGCCGGTGAGGACGCTGGGATAGACCCCGTAGCCGAACTCCGGCTTCGTGCGCGGGTCGATCAGGTCGAAGCCGGTGGCGACGATGATGGCCGCCACCTCCACCTCAACGAACTGCTCCTTCTGCTCAAAGTCGATGGCATCGGCGGGACAGGCATCCTTGCACTTGAAGGTCTTGCCACATACCCCTCGTGTCAGGTAGAGGCAGGCATCGGGATCGACGGTGTAGACCAGGGGGACCGCCTGGGGGAAAGGGACGTAGACCGCCGCCCGCTTCCCCAGCCCCCGGTTGAAGACGTCGATCACCCGCCCGTGCATCCGGCAGGCCTCGGCGCAGAGGCCGCACCCCGTACACTTATCCACGTCTACATACCGGGGCTTCTTCCTCACCGTCACCCGGAATGACCCCTCCTCCCCCTCGACGGTCACAACCTCGGAGTAGGTCATCAGTTCGATCAGGGGGTGCTGACCCACGTCCACCATCTTGGGGGTAAGGATGCAGGAGGAGCAGTCCAGCGTGGGGAAGGTCTTATCCAGTTGGGACATCCGACCGCCGACGCTGGGCTCCCGCTCGACCAGGTAGACCGGGAAGCCCGCATCCGCGATGTCCAGCGCGGCCTGGATGCCGGCGATGCCTGCGCCGATAACCAGCGCTGCCGGTTTCTGTGACGACATGGCTATCCCTTATCCCTCCCTCTTCTGCCCGATGGGCCTCCCCACCCGCGTCTCATCCGCCCCCCGGCGCGACCGCGTCCAGCATATCGTACACCCGCTTCATAGCGAACCCCACCTGGCTGGAGGCCCCGTTGGGGCAGACGGCCACGCAGACGCCGCACCCCTGGCAGAGGGCCTCTACCACCTCGGCGTAGGGGTCGCCGGGCTCCAACACCCGCGCTTCATAGGGACAGACCTCCACACAGAGGCCACAGGCGGAGCAGAGACGGATGTTGACCTGCGCCACGGTCTGCGGTGCCTCCATCCGCCCCCGGGCCAGGAGGCTTGCCGTCCGCATCGCCGCCCCCTCCGCCATCTCGATGGTCTCGTCCACCGCCCGCGGCGAATGGGCCAGCCCGCAGACGAAGACCCCCCGCCGGCCAAAGTCCAGCGGCCGCATCTTGGGGTGCTCCTCCCGGAAGAAGCCGTTCTCATCCAACTCCACCCCCAGCGCCTCAGCCAGCGCCCGGTTGTCGTTGGGCTCGATCCCCACGCTCAGGACGACCAGATCGGCCGGGATCACCACCTCCTCGCCCACGATGGGCTCCCGCACCATCACCTTCAGGGAGGAGGCAGGTTCTGGGATTTCAGATTGCAGGTTGGAGCCCGAAACCCTCACCTCTGGCTTGTGCTCCAGCTCGTATCGCAGGAACACTACCCCCTTCTCCCGCGCCTCCCGGTAGGCGTCCTCCCGGAAGCCGTAGGTGCGGATCTCCCGGTAGAGGACGGTGACTCGAGCATTGGGGTTGCGCTCCTTGACCGCCAGCGCGTTGACGATCGCCTTGGTGCAGCAGATGCGAGAGCAGTAGGGCCGCTCCGGCTCCCGGGAGCCCACGCACTGGATCATCACCACGTCTGAGGGCACCTCCTGCCCTTCAGACAGCATCTCCTCCAGTTGCCGCTGGGTAACCACCCGGGGGTCCTCGCCGTAGAGATACTCCGTCGGCGTCACCTCCTGCCCACCGGTGGCGACGATGACCGCGCCGTACACCTCCTCCTCCGGCTCGCCGTCGGCGGAGGCCAGCGCGGCGCGGAACTGCACCAGCCGCCCGGAGACCGCCCCCACCTCCGTCCCCAT
>DQUX01000314.1 GCA_015662065.1 Anaerolineales bacterium
GCCCTCTGCCCCGGCTGCCCCCACCGCGCTTTCTTCTACAACCTGCGCCGGTGGCGGCGGCAGGCGGTCTTCTCCGGCGACATCGGCTGCTACTCGATGGGGGTTCTGCCTCCTTTCGAGACAATGGATATGCTCATCTCAATGGGGGCCAGCATCGGGATGGCCCACGGGCTGAAGCAGGCGGGGGCGCAGGAGAAGGTGATCGCCATCATTGGCGACTCTACCTTCTTCCACGCCGGGCTCTCCCCCCTGGCCAGCACCGTCTACAACCGGGGCAACATCATTGTGGCGGTGCTGGATAACCGGATCACGGCGATGACCGGCGGGCAACAGCACCCGGGCACCGGTATCACCCTCCAGGGAGAGGAGGGAGTGCGCATCGAGATCGCGCCGGTGGCCCGAGCCCTGGGCGTGAAGCACGTCTGGGAGGTGGATGCCTGGGATGTGAAGGGGATCAATCAAACGCTGAAGGAGGCAATGGCGGTGGAGGAAGGTCCCGCCGTCGTGGTGGTCAAAGGGGCCTGCGTCTTCACCCCGTACTTCCGGCGGCGGCCGGTGGTGGCGGTGGATGCCGGGACCTGCACCGCCTGCGGCACCTGCTTCCGGGTGGGCTGCCCGGCGATCCTCAAGAGCGAAGAGGTCCATCCCAAGACAGGGAAGGCCAAGGCAACGATCGACCCGCTTCTCTGTACCGGCTGCGACGTCTGCCTGCAGGTCTGTCCTGTAGGGGCGATCTATGGGACAGGGGGAGGTGAATAGATGCAGAAGAACTTCCTCTTCGTCGGCGTCGGCGGGCAGGGGACCCTGACCGCTTCCGACATCGCCGCCCAAGTGGGAATCGACCTGGGGCTGGAGGCGAAGAAGTCGGAGGTGCACGGGTTTGCCCAACGGGGCGGCGTGGTGGAGAGCCACGTCCGCTGGGGGCCCCAGGTGGGCTCCCCCACCTGCGAGAAGGGGACGGTGGACGTGCTGGTGGCGTTTGAGCTTTTGGAAGCAGCCCGCTGGATCGAGTGGCTCCGCCCCGGTGGCACGGTGGTGGTCAACACTCAGAAGATCACGCCGATGTCGGTGAGTGTGGGGAGCGCCACCTACCCGTCCTCCCCGGCGATCCTGGAGGCCCTTAACGCACGGGCGGGGCGGGTCGTCGCCGTGGACGGGCTGGCGCTGGCAGAGCAAGCAGGGACCACCCGCGCCGTCAACACCGTCGTCCTGGGGGCCCTCTCTGCCCTGCTGGACACACCGCCGGAGGTGTGGGAGGAGGCCATCGTGCGGCGGGTCCCGCCCCGCTACGCCGACGTCAACCGCGTCGCCTTCCGGCTGGGAAGGGAGACGGTTGGATAGCCCAGGCCTGAGGAAGCCGGGGCGGTGAGGCTGGCCCGCGTCGCCGTGAACAGGCGGCGCGGTTCCGCCATCGCCTCAGGCCGGCCTGGGGCACAGTTCCACGAGGGAGGGTTGTACGAACCCGGCCTTCGCTAACCAAACCCCAGCCGCTGCCTCTCCTCCGCCGCCATCATCGAGGGGTCCCACCGCTCCGTCCCGAGGGTCACCCGCACCGGTCGGTCGATGACCGCCTGGGCCGCCGCCCGGGCCTGCTCCATAATCATCCCCGCCAGGGGGCAGAACGGCGCGGTGAGGATCATAGTGATGTGGAGTTCTCCCTCCACCTCCTCGATCTTCCGCACCAGCCCCAAGTCCACGACGCTGATGCCGATCTCCGGATCGTACACCTCCTTCAGGGCGTCCCAGACGCGCTGCAGGTCTTCCTCCAAAAAGACGGGCTGTGTGTCGCTCATCCCTTGCTCCTTGTTGTGCTGATGGAGGTGATTATACCACGCCCCTCCCGGTCTGTCAAAAAAGCAGAAGGCGGTCGTATAAACCGACGGGGGTTGCGCGCCGGCCCAAACGTGCTATACTTCCACCATCGTCGTATCCCCTACCCAACGTAAGGGAGAGAGATGAAGCTGGACATAGAGCGAGTTCGGGCCGACTTCCCCATCCTCCTCCGACAGATCCACGACAAGCCCCTGATCTTCCTGGACAGCGCCGCCAGTTCCCAGAAACCCCTGCCGGTCCTGCAGGCGATGGAAGCGGCCTATCGGCAGTGTTATGCCAACGTTCACCGAGGGGTGTATACCCTCAGCGAGGAGGCCACCTGTTCCTACGAAGCCGCACGGGACAAGGTGGCCTCTTTCATTAACGCTCGAGCGCGGGAGGAGGTCATCTTCACCCGCAACACCACCGAGGCCATCAACCTGGTCGCCTACACCTGGGGGCGGGCAAATATCGGCCCCGGCGACCGGATTCTGCTGACGGAGATGGAACACCACTCCAATATCGTCCCCTGGCAGGTCCTGGCCCAGGAGCGGGGGGCCGAGCTGGTCTACCTGCCCGTCACCGACGACGGGCGGCTTCAGATGGACCGGTTGGATGATCTGCTGGACGAGCGGGTCAAGTTGGTGGCCGTCACCATGATGTCCAACGTGCTGGGGACGATCACCCCGGTGCGGGAGATCGTCCGGCGGGCCCACGCCATCGGGGCAGTGGTGCTGGTGGACGGCGCGCAGGGGGTGCCCCACCTGCCGGTGGACGTGCAGGACATAGGGTGCGATTTCCTGGCTTTTTCCGGCCATAAAATGTGTGGCCCCAGCGGCATCGGGGTCCTCTACGGGCGGGAGGCGCTGCTGGAGGGGATGCCTCCCTTCCTAGGCGGCGGGGATATGATCCGCCGGGTAGAGCTGCACCGTTCCACCTGGAACGACCTGCCGTGGAAGTTCGAGGCCGGCACCCCGGCCATCGTCGAGGGGATCGGCCTGGGGGCAGCGGTAGACTATCTGGAAGGGCTGGGGATGGAAGCGGTCGCCGCCCACGAACGGGAGACGGTCGCTTATGCGCTGGAGCGTCTCGCGGCGCTGCCGGGGATGCGCATCCTCGGGCCGCCGGCCGAGGCGCGGGGCGGCGTGGTCGCCTTTACCTTCCGTGATATCCACCCCCACGACCTGGCCCACCTCTTGGACCTGGAGGGGATCGCGGTGCGGGCCGGCCATCACTGCGCCCAACCCCTCCACAAGCGACTGGGGCTGGTCGCCACCACCCGCGCCAGTTTCTATCTCTACAACACCCCCCAGGAAGCCGACCGGTTGGCCGAGGCGCTGGAAAAGGCAGCCCGCATCCTGGGCAAGGCGGGGTGAGGGCCCACCCCACAGGCGAGAGGACTGCGATGGACGACCTCTACCGGGAACATATCCTCGATCACTACGCCCACCCCCGCAACCGGGGGCGGCTGGAGGCCCCCGACATCATCGCCGACGCCGACGACCCCTCCTGCGGCGATCAGGTCCACATCGAGATCGCGCTGGACCCCGAAGGACGCATCGCCCAGGTCGCCTTTGAGGGGGAGGGCTGCATCGTCAGCATGGCTTCCGCCTCCATCTTCACCGAGCACATCAAGGGGAAATCGCTGGAGGAACTGGCCTCCCTCACCGAGGAGGAGGTCCTGGCGATGCTGGACGCCCCGGTGGGCTCCAACCGCCGCCGCTGCGCGCTGACGCCGCTGACGGCGCTGCGGGCGGGGCTGAGGACGTACCCCAAGAACCCCAGTTCGGACGGATAAGACGGGATGGCCCAATCCCCCTACCGCGAGCGCATCCTAGATCATTACCGGAACCCCCGCCATCGGGGACGGTTGGAGGGGCCCGACCTCGTCGGCGAGGCGGACAACCCCGTCTGCGGCGACCGGGTCCGGCTGGAGCTCCGGCTGGATGAGGCGGAGCAGGTGGTCGAGGCGGCCTTCGGAGGGGATGGGTGTGTCATCTCGATGGCGGCCGCCTCGATGTTGGCCGAGCAGGTTCACGGGCTCAACTTAGAGGAACTACGAGGGCTGACGGAGAAGGATATGCTGGCGATGCTGGGGGTGGAGTTGGGTCGGGCGCGGACCCAATGCGCGCTGATGCCGCTGCGGGCATTGCAGGCGGCGCTGAAGGCCCTGCCCACCCGATGACCCGGCCCCGTTTCCCCCTCCGCCGATCACCAGGCGGGAGGGAATCCGCGCTCACGGATCCACCTCCAGCCCCTCCACCAGCGCGGCCGGGAGTTGATCCCGGTTCCGCCGCGTGACGGTAACAACGGCGGGGTCCAGGGCCGCCAGCCTCCGCCGGACCTCGGCCACCAGTTCGGGGCGGACCACGACCAGGGCCATCCGGAACCGCCCGGCACGGAGCAGGTCCAGGGCCGCCACCCACCCCTGCTGCCGCTCCACCTCCAAAGGCCCCATCTCGTCCACCACCAGCAGGTCGCAGGGGAGAGCGCGGGTCAGCGCCCGGGCCCCCCAAGCCAGCGCCTCGGGGTCGAAGAGATAGCGGCCCTGGCGCACCCCTGCTGTGAAAGTCGTCAGCCGTCGGCGGTCGCCGGTGCGCACCTCCACCACCTCCCGCTGGCCCCTTACGCCAGCGCGCAGGGTAAGCAGCCCCCCGCAGGTCCAGCCCGCCGCTTTCGCCAGCGTCACCGCCCTGCGGCAGACAGTGGTCTTGCCCACCCCTCGTTCCCCAGTTATGAGAAGCACGCGACCGGCCATATCACGCCAGAGGCCGGTACAGGCGGCCCTCTACGTCCGCCCATACCGGCCGGTCTGGTGGAGATGGCGGGAATCGAACCCGCGTCCGAAGGATTCGGTCAAGGACTTCTACGAGCGTAGTCGGCCCTTTCCTCTTGCCCGGGGAGTCGCTGCCGACCGCGCTACACCCGGGCCTAGCCGATGGTTTCTTGAGCGACCTTATCGGCGTCCGGCCGCCGCACGCCAGCATTGTGACACCCGGCCCCCGGCCCACCGGCGCGAGACCGAGGCGGGCGGGGTCGCGTCTAGCGGCCCGTTTTTCCCACTACCGCACTAGGCGGCGACGGGAATTGCAGCCCAATTGTTGGCACTCTTGGGTTTGCGCTCCGTTGTTAACGGGGCGGGAGCCCCCCGGCTCGCCGTCCGTGACCAACCTCCCCCGTCGAGACCTTTCATCCCCACGAACGGAGGCCTTGCGCTCCTGGTACCCCCGACAGGACTCGAACCTGTAACCTTTTGGTCCGCAACCAAACGCTCTGTCCAATTGAGCTACGGGGGCGTGCTTTCCCGAGCAATTAGATTATACCACCGCTTTCTGATTCTTTCAAGCGCGATTTCTCTGGCGGTAGGGCGGGCGCGCCGGAATAGGATTCCGGCGCTACACCGCTGCTGGCGAATTCTCTGCCCGGCGCGGTGAGGTGCAACGCACCTGTCAAATCGGCATAGGGAACTGCTCGGATGGCTGCCCGAATCTGCTTCGTGAACACTTGAAGGGCAGAGGTGCGTTGCACCTGAACTCGCCAGCGGTATCAGCCTTGGGGCAAACGGTCCCCCGCGCGCTCGCGGACCACGAATCCCACGAATCGGGCGAACGGAGCCGTCCACGAATGAGGTACGAATACACGAATGGCGGACAAACAGGTGAACGATCGGAGCCTACGGGGCTGATTCGTTCATTCCTGCTCCATCCGTGGACGCGGCCAGATCGGACTTGACATAGAACGAATGTTCCCCTATAATAAGGATGCTAAGGAAGCCGGCAGGAGGTGAAGCATGGAAGAGCGGCTGCGCTGGTTGACGGAGCGGCAACGGGGGATACTCCGTCACATCTGGGAATCCGTCAACGAGCGGGGGTACCCTCCCTCCATCCGTGAGATCGGACGGGCGGTGGGGATTTCTTCCACCTCCGTCGTCAACTACAACCTGGAGCGGCTGGAGCGGGAGGGGCTCATCGAGCGGGACCGGGGATTCTCCCGGGGGCTGCGTCTGTCGGCGGCCGGGGAGGCGCTCTTTTCCCCGCCGGAGGGGCACGAGTCGGTCGTCGCCATCCCGATGCTGGGGGTGATCGTCGCCGGCGAGCCCATCCCCGTCCCTCCTTCCGACTTCTCGCTGATGGGCATCGAGGAGACGGTCGAGCTGACCCGGGGGATCCTGGGGGATCAGGGCGACCTCTTCGCCCTGCGGGTCCAGGGGGATTCAATGATCGACGCCCTGATCCACGATGGAGACATCGTCATCATGCGCCAGGCGCGGCGGGTGGAGAACGGGGAGATGGCGGCGGTCTGGCTGCGGGACCGGGAGGAGACGACCCTCAAGCGGGTCTACTGGGAGGGAGGCCGGGTACGCCTGCAGCCAGCCAATCCCACGATGGAGCCCATCTACGTGAACGACCCCACCCAGGTGGAGGTGCAGGGGAAGGTGGTGATGGTGATCCGGCGGGTGCATTGACCTGCCGGCCCGCCGGCCGATGGGGAGCGGGGGCGTCTCCGACGCCCCCGCTCATTTCTTGGCCGCCGTCGTCGGGCAGTGGGGGTCGGAATCGCCGAAAGCCCCGCCGAAGGCCATCACCACGGCCGGACAGCCCCGGCACAGGTCGAGATAGCGGCAGGCGCGGCACAGCCCCCGCATCTCCTCCTCCAGCGCGCGGAAGCGGGCCAGGACGGTCGACTCCCACCAGGCGCGCATCACATCCCCCCCGCCCATATCCGACCAGCGGACGTGGCTGCAGGGGAGTATCTCCCCCTCCTGAGTCACCGTGACGAACTTGCGGGCCGCCGAGCAGCCCCATACCCCGGCGCGGTAGAGGGACTGGGGAGAACGATCCGTGAGGAGAAAAGTCAGCGAGGCGTCTATGGTGATGCGGGTTGCCGGCTGCTCGCTGCCCCCGGCTCGCCACCGGGGTTGCAGGCGGCGCAGGATGCGGCGTACCCGCCGATAGTCGGCAGCGGTGGGCGACTCCCGCTCCAGCCAGTCGCCGTCGGTGGTGGGCGGCTTCGGACGCAGGAGGTTAACGGTGGCCGCCCCCAGGAACTCCCCCAGCCGGAAGACCTGCTCCAAGTCTGGCAGGCCGGTGCGGGTCAGGAGGAAGTTGATGCCGAAACGCAGGCCCGCCGCCCGACAGCCCTCCATCGCCGCCAGCGCCTGGGCAAAGTTGGGGCGGGTAGCCCGATTCGTCCCCTCCGACGCGCCATTGAGGGAGATCTGCACCTGCCCCAACCCGGCCTCCCTCAGCGCCACCGCCATCTCCACCGTGAGAAGGTTCCCGTTGGTGGTCAGGTTGGGGACGATGCCGCTCCGGCGGGCCAAGCGGACCATCTCCAGGAGACGCGGGTGCAACAGGGGTTCCCCTCCCCCCAGGGCCATCTGGAAGACCCGAGCCTTCGCCGCCTGGCGAACGACCCGTTGAAACAACTCGAAGGGGGCATCGCTGGGGCGGACGGCGGAGCCGGGACGGGCGGAGTAGAAGCAGCCAGCACAGGCCTGGTCGCAGCGGCCAGTGACGGAGAAGTGGATCGTCTCTGGGGCAGCCAGCGCGCGGGGCGGGGCGGTCATCGTGGGAGCCGCGTCCCGCACCGCCGCTACCCGCTCCAGGGAGCCGTCGACAGACCCCTCCGCCACGAACCGGTGCTGGCGCAGATAGGCGATGAAGAAAGGGGGATAGTCGCGCAGCTCCCCCTTGAGCAGAAAGTAGAGCGCATCCAGCCCTTCCAGGTCCAGAAGCGCCGTCTCCGCTGTCTCCTGTTGGAAGAGCAGGGCTCCCCCCGGCTCGGGGCGGATGACCGTGTGGGGTGAAAGGGCGGGCATCAGCAGATCGAGAAGACCTCCAACTTCACCCCGGCCTTCTTCGCCGCCAATCCCAGCAAATAGTCGTAGAGGGGATAGATGAACTGCCCGTCGTCATGCCAGCGGCCGGCGACGATGAAGGTGGCATCCGGGTTGAGCCGCACCCGCAGGCTCAGATACTGGCGCCGGTCGATAGCCTCGGTCACGTAGTCCCGCGGCCCGCCACGCCCCGTAAAAGCGCCCCATGAGGCCAGCTCATCCAGCAGGCCGGACTCCTTGTAGGACCGATGGACAAGCCTGTAAGCCCGCTTCCGCTCCTGGGGGGTGAGCTTGTTGGCTGGCACCAGTGAGCACCCCAGGAAGAGAACGACGCCGTCCAGGGGGATCTCATCCTCCGAGTAGAAGTCCTGCTCGCGCACCAGAGTGCCCGGCTGGAATTCCTCGTCACTGTACTCCTGCCAGTACTCCTTCTGCTCCTCGGTCAGGTCGAAACGGAAGGTGCCGGCCTCCAATAGCGCCTGCCGGTGTGCGCCGACGTAGTTGAGGATGGCCTCGATGGCCTGCACGCCGATGCGGCCGGCCTTCCAGGTGGAGGGATCGAATTTGGCGATCTGCTTCTCCAGATACTCCAGCGTCTTGGCCGTCCGCTTGTCCTCCGGCTCGCCCTGGGCGAGGATGAAATCGCGCAGCCGGACCAGCGGCGTCTCAAAAAGCAGGTAGTAGGAGCGGACGAAGTAGCCGGAGGTGAGGAACCCCCGCAGCAGGGTGCCCATCTGCTCCGGCTGGGGGACCTGGGCCTCGTAGGCCGCCTCCGACGAGTCGATCTCGTACCCGTGCCAATGTGCTCTCAACATTTCAACCTTCTCTGGCGTCGAACCGTACCCGCAATTTCCCTGCCCGATGGAAATGGCCCTGCGCCTCCGTCTCCTGGCCCACGGCCCGATGCGCTCTCCCCAGCCCCTCGTGGATGTCCGGCTCCAACGGCTGGATCGCCACGGCCCGCTCCAGGTGGATCAGGGCCTCCTCGGGACAGTGCTGTAGCAAAAGGATCATCCCCAGATGGTAGTGGCCCCAGGCGAAGGCGGGCTCCCCCTCCTCAGGGCCCACCACCTGCCGGAGGGCCGCCGCCGCCTCGGCCAGCCGCCCGGCGCGCAGGCAGCTCATCGCCTCCTGGAATCGGTCATCGACCCTGTGGAAGCGACCGTACTTCTCGAACTGGCCGAAGAAGGAGGAGATGTCGAAGTCGAAGGCCCGCTCCGCGCCGCACGACTTACAGCGGGCGACGAGCCGGTCCACAGGACCGGAGGGCAGCGTATGCAGCTCCTGACGCACCGCGGCGAAATAGCCGCCGCAGTCGCAGCGCTGGTTGGCGACGTAGACGTACTCGAAGGCGGGACTGTTGGCGGGAATGGGCGCGCCCAGATGGCCGGGACCGGCGGTACTCATCGCATCATCGGGATCTTGAGGCTGTGCTTCTTGGCAAACTCGATGGCCTCCTCGTACCCCGCATCCACGTGGCGGATCACCCCGGTCCAGGGATCGGCGTTCAGCACCCGCTCCAGCCGCACCGCGGCCTCCGGCGTGCCGTCGGCCACGATGACCTGCCCGGCGTGCTGGGAGTAGCCGATGCCCACCCCGCCGCCGTGGTGGAAGGAGACCCAGGTCGCCCCGCAGACGGCGTTGAGGGCGAAGTTCAGGAGGGGCCAATCGGAGATGGCATCGGACCCATCCCTCATCCCCTCCGTCTCCCGGTTGGGAGAGGCCACCGACCCCGCGTCCAGATGGTCCCGCCCGATGACGATGGGGGCGCTGACCTCGCCGCTGGCGACCAGTTCGTTGAAGGCCAGGCCCGCCCTCGCCCGCTCGCCGTACCCCAGCCAGCAGATGCGGGAGGGAAGGCCCTGGAACTTCACCTTTCTCTGGGCCATCTTGATCCAGCGGACCAGGTGCTGATCCTCCGGGAAGAGCTCGATGATCTTGGCGTCGGTGGCGTAGATGTCCTCCGGGTCGCCCGAAAGCGCCACCCAGCGGAAGGGCCCCTTCCCCTCGCAGAAGAGGGGGCGAATGTAGGCCGGGACGAAACCGGGGTAGGAGAAGGCCTCCTTGACCCCGGCGTCGTAGGCCCGCTGGCGGAGGTTGTTGCCGTAGTCGAAGACCACCGCGCCCC